>NZ_JAMSKS010000020.1:0-130657 GCF_024436645.1 Rhodococcus sp. T9N
TACTCCTCAGTGACTGATACTTTCAAAATCGATCACGGAAAGTGGGCCAGAACCAAGATTCAGATGCCGTTGACACACTGCGTTGTCATGACATAGCTGACACTAACTCAGGTGCAGGGGTTGTTAGGTTTTTGCGTGGTCCACCGCGTCCGTTGAGGCCGCGATGGTAGGTGCCGCGAGCGCCATCACGGAAAGTGGGCCAGGACCAGTTTTCAACCGTCGTCAACACGAACCACTTAGGGCTCCAAACTTGGCCCATTTGTACTCCCACGACGTCACTCGATCAGGTTGTCCATCAACAAAACTCGGACGACAGTCTCGCTACCGACCCTTGACTGGACTCTCCACGACGCGATTCATGCGCGCAATCGCCGGCGTTCGCGGACTAGCTCGGAGCTCTCGGGTGACCGGCCCGTTCGAGACGTCCGACAGGTCACGCGCCGAGGGGAATCGGGGCTCTGTCATGGAATACGCGCAGCACGTTCGCAGAGTGGTGCATGTCCTCGACAACGCGGTGAGCGGGTGCCCCATATTTGGCGACGAGATCGAGACGTGATTTCGTCCGTTCGCGGTCGAGGCGCAAGCCAGCTTCGCGGAACGACGAGGCGTCGATAATCCGGTAGGAGAACAACGCGTCTGTCTTCGGCATCCACCGCGCCAGGAACTCGCGGTCCATGCGGTGGGAGCTGCCGCATAGTGGAGTCGAGCTGTCGACGCCCCACCGCGCGAGGAGATCGACAATATCGGATTCGAAGCCGGACAGATCCTGCGGTGCGTTGTCGCCGGCTGCTGCGATTTCAGTACGTAGATCGGCGAATAGCCCGTTGTCAGTGTGCATTCGCTTCACGACGTCGAACGCTGGATCGGTGTGAAGTCGGTCGATCAGGGCAGATGTACCGGTGGTGACTGCGAGGGCCTCGAAACGCTCGATCGGCATGAGGTCGGCAGAGTACAGCGCGAACCCGATTTCGAGGATCTCGCAGACTTCGGCTTCGGTGCCGGTGGTTTCGAGATCTACGAACACGAATCCGTCGACGCTCATCTTGTGTCTCCATTTCTCGTTTGGTGATGCCGCTGGGGACGACGCTGGGCCGTTCACTGCCGCGCCGGCATACCGTCGCGGCGGTCTCTGTGACGCTACGGGCCATCGTCGCCTATCGGTCCGACAGGTTTCCTTGCTTCGACGGCCCGCAGCACACGCTGCGCGTGGGCGTTCTGCTTCCGGAGTTGGGTATGTAGCGCGCCAATCGGGAGCCCTCCCGTGCCGGCACCCTGCGGGTTCGTTGTCGGCCGAGACCTGCCCATCCGCGGCTGCACGGTGATCGATGATCGGTGTCGACAGCATCTGCATCTCCCTGCCCAGTTTCTCCGCCCGCCCCGCCGGTACACCGCAGGTCGATACTCACGCTGGATCGGGCGACGCTTGGGTTTCGCTTCGGGGAGTTGTACATACGGAACGTCGGCACCCCACACGAAGTCTGCGGCCAGGGGTGCCCACACAGGCCGGAGGTCGCGCCCATTCAAGGCTTCGTCCACGCCGTCTGACACGCCAGCAGTACATGCCGAAGTTAACGCTGCAAGTCGGCGGGGAATCAGCCAGCAACCTTGGGCTTGGTCAGCTGAAAGCCCTTCAGCTCCCGGACTGCAGCGCGATGTAGATCGGTGAGGTGAAACCTCAGCGGTAGAGCAAATTGCGCATCAGTCGTTAGCGTCGTCAGACGGCTCGACGCAGGCTGGCTTCATCGATGTCGATGCCTCACCGCGAGATCTGTCGAACACCGCTGAGCGGCTCGCCTGGACCGTCCCGTCGCACAACCTGTCAATGGCACCTGAATTTTGACAGCAGAGCCACTGCGGCGGGGTGTGGACGGTCTATGTGGGCATTACACGATGAGGTCCCACTGGCAGCGCTCCACCCGAGGCTGCCGTGCATAATTGAATGGCGCTGCAGAGCGCTATCGCTTGGGTACATACACGGGCAATGTGCACCCGAGGCCATCGTCCATTGCTGATCAGTACGGAAGGACGATAGGTGTGACCAATACTGATCCATTCGAGTTAGATTGGCACGAACCTGAATCGCCGGTCGATCTTGAGGCCATCCGCAAAAAACTCGCGGAACTTCTGGTCGACGACATGCTCATTGAGCAGGTCTGCACGCGAGTTCAGGGAAACGCGATTGGTGTACTGCTTTACGGCAGTTGGGCGCGGGGCGATGCATCAGCCACTTCTGACTTAGACCTTCTCGTTATGTCACAGTTCCGGGCCGACTCCGGAATGGAAGGCAAGTTAAGCCTGAGCGCCTACACCCCCACCCAACTGGCCGATGCCCGAGCTACCCTCTTCGGGATGCATCTGGCGAGGGACGGGATTGCCTTGCACGACACCGAAGGCCGAATGGCCGAAATCTTGAGCACGTTCACCCCGCCCGACCCACAGGAGTTACTCCAACGGATTCGCGAGTTCGCAATTGTTCTCGATCTGCCACGCGAGGAGCAATCTATCTATCTGCCGGGGTTGTGCCAGGTCGCTCGGTACTTACTCCGCACGGCCATCTACACCCTGGCTCTACGCGATGGGCGTCCATGCTTCTCAGTCGAGGAATTGGCGGTGCGGTTCAATCAGCCAGAGTTGACTATCTTGCTGTCGTCGCATCCAGAGCAGTATCCTGCTCCTAGTCTCGGTGTCCTCGACGATTTGCGCCAACGCCTGATTGAGGTAGTAGGCGCACCCGGCGACAACCCGTTTGGATCCCTACACGCGCTCATCGTTAGCTCATCGACAAGCAATCCTGACCTTGAGAAGCTGGCTACCTTAGCTCTCGGCGTGGACGAATCCCTTCCTTACGCCGAGCTTCCGAAAGTAATTCTATGAACGAGATCGGGTTCATCGGTGATATTCACGGTTGCATTGAAGAACTGGACGAACTCGTAACAGCGGCACGCTCTCGCACCTCCCACCTTGTCTTCCTCGGTGACTACGTGAACCGTGGACCGCACTCTCGTGAGGTAATTGACTTCCTGATCCGACTGCAGCAGACCAAGGGAATCTCTACGTCATTCATCATGGGGAATCACGATCAAGCCTTCCTTGACTCGCTAGTGGGCGACGGTTTTGACAGCTTCTTGCGGATCGGGGGAGCATCCACGGTTGTGTCCTACGTCGGTGCGCCGCGAGCCGACGTACTGTCCCAGCTTCGGGAAAGTGTTCCCGCCACACACATTGACTTTCTGAACTCGCTCGCCAATCAGGTTGTGGTAGACGGCGTTGTTGCAACGCATGAACGCCCGGCCCATGAGATCGACACGACAGGGGACACCGAGCGATTCGCAATCTATGGTCACTCTCCTCAGCGTCGCCTTCTCCCCCGGATCGAACACGATCGAGCCTTCATCGACACAGGTTGCGGCACGCTGCCCGACGGCCGGCTGACCTGTCTATTCTGGCCGAGCCTCACTTGGATTCAGTCGAAGCCTTGTAAGCCGATTCGATGACGAGAATTTACTACTAGGTCCCCGCTGCGCTGAGCTTCACGGAGGTTTGCTCGATGTCCCGATCCAGCAAGGGGCTCTGAGCCTTCCTGGCGTGTACAGTCGCTTCCCTCAGTAGCGCCCTCGCGCGTGAAGTCCCTCCTTTCGCGAATGCCACCTC
Organism: Rhodococcus sp. T9N; assembly: GCF_024436645.1. NCBI lineage: Bacteria > Bacillati > Actinomycetota > Actinomycetes > Mycobacteriales > Nocardiaceae > Rhodococcus > Rhodococcus sp. T9N. The sequence continues at coordinate 3,652 of NZ_JAMSKS010000020.1, forward strand.
CGCGAGCAGCCAGGCTGCTGTGCCAAGGCCGGCAGCATTGTTCGACTTCTCGCTCTTCTCCTGCGATACGAGCGCATGCCTCTCAGCCTCATCCGGTGCGCCTTCCAGCAACAGGAGCTGCGCAAACAGCGCGTGCGCAATGCTGACCCCATCGGAGTTCTGGATTCGTTCATTAATTTTGAGTGCCTGCTCGATGTGGCCCTGGGCCCCGTCGGCCGCACCTTGCCGCAGCCCCGACTCCGCGAGACCCGACAACGCGTTGGCCATCAGGTGATCATCGTGATCGTCTCGTAGAAAGTCGATTGCTTCGGCGAACCTCGCTTCCGCTGCCGCGTAGTCGCCAAGGCGCATTTGGCTCCGACCGAGATTGATTGCAGACTGCGCTAGTTCTTTCGGGGACCCAAAATCCTGACGCAAACTGTGTGCCTCTTCGAAAAGTTGAATGGCTGCATCAGGTTCCGTGATCTTCAACAAGGTCAACCCGTAGTTGTCCAGCGCGTAACACAGTTTCTGATTGATGGGTTGCGCGCTTGCCCGTGCAGTTTCGACGGCCTCGTGCAACAGGTCCCTGGACTGGGTCAACTCACCACGCTTACGATGAATCACACCCATATTGGCTAAAGAATTTGTTTTATAAGCGACCGCTTCGGCGTCGCCTCTGGCCAGTAAGGCGGGATCTGCGAGTAGCTGATTGTTGAGCGCGAGAGCCCGTTCGAGCCGCCCTGTTCGCCTCATGAACTGGGCGAACTCCGTCAATGCCTCGGGATCCCCGTCCTTAATTGCATGAGAGAAGGCCGCTTCGGCCTGCATCAGGTGCCCAGCCGCCGCGTGCCTCTTGGCAGTCGCGAGGAGTTGCATCGGTGTTGAGTCCGAAAGCTCATGCATCGGTGTTGAAGCCGATAGCTCAGCTGGAGTCATCTGCGCGGGCAACGTGATCGTCTGTGGAACGCGAACTCCAAGCGGTTGAGCCGCCCATTCAACGAGATTCCGCGTGATGACGCCCGACAGACTGTCGTCCGAATCGAACGTATCAAACAACAAGCTCTTCGACTGCTCCAAGCGGTCACGAAAGTCCATCACCTTGCAAAGTTGTGGGCCTGGGTCACGGAGACGGCCGGCGTCAATCGTCTTGAACAGAACGAGGAGATCACGCATGCAGGCATCCGATGATTCCAACAGCTCAAGGCAGCGATGGAACTCCTCCTCCGTACCCGACGAATAGGGCCCGTCGAGGCTTGGAGGAGAGCCCCAGTGATCTCCCAACATCAAGATCATGAAATCGCAGTCGTCGATATACGGATTAATCCTCGCTTGCGGCCTTCCGACACCCGCGGGGAACTGTTCCCAACCTCGGACGAGAAAGTGAACCCGGGCGGGGTTGGCTCGTTCCTCATTGAACGCGGAGACGGTCTTTCGACAAATATCCCGTTCGTGTGCGAGGTTCCCCGGCGACGCCAAGAAGATCGGACGACCTGAAAGCTCAATCGGCATAAAGCAACCCTAGCGGTGGCACTATCATCTGGATCGGGTACGGGGTCGTCGATATACAAAGCACCGGCTCCGCCGAAGAAGCCTAGCTTCGTCATCTCTTCGTGCTATGTGGTGCCACTCCATAGGCTGGGCAGATGCAAAAATTTTTGAGACGCTTGGGCGCTGTGACTGCCCTGGTCATCGCTGGCTTTGTGGGTGGAATATTCGGCGGTATCACCGTTCGGGGTGGCTGGAATACGCAGGTATTTGGACCGCTCTCCGCATGGGTGGCAGCATCGGTCACCCTCATCGCCGTAGTGGTTGCCCTCACCTCGTCTCGGAAGTCAATTGGGATTGCTCAGCAGTCCGCAGTGATCGCGGAGAGGTCGGTGGAAACTGCGGAGACACGCGCAATCCGCGAACGCGAGTTCAACCATCGCCGAGATAACACGAAGGCCATCGCAGACATGTGGGCACAGATTGGATCAATCCGACCGGCCCTGGAGCGCTCCAGAGACGCAGCGAGACGCGGTGACAAAGACGAGTTAAAGACCTCAGATTCACTTCTGCGGGACCGGATCGCCGCGGCTTCCGGTGCGGTCTTCTACGCAAAGACTGTGACTTTGGAGGCCGAAGTTCGTTCGGCAATTGAAGACATGTCCAAGCAGTTCGACGACTTCGAAACGTCCTGGAGCGATGGCCCCGGTTGCGGGCCTGACGATGCCTACGAACTGACGAAATGGTTCGACAACGTCATTGCGGCGTACGAGAAGGCAGAGACGTACCGCGGGGAATCGAGTGATTTGCTCCGCCGGCGATTGCCTCTGATCGATAGTGCAGAAGCTGAGATCGCGCACATGTTGCAGCAGCAGTCTCCAGCCGCCCAAGCCAGACTGAAAAACCTATTGGAAACGATCTTATGGGACAAGACCTCACTGTGAACGGGGGCAGTCCCCAACTCCACGAAACTTGAAGAACACTAAAGTCTCCGGAAGCCGTTGCTGTTCACGGAGTTTGCCCTGAAACGCAACAAAAAGTCACGAGTCGGGAAGATTTCTGGCAACAGCAGTCCCCTCAGCTCTCAGATCGGCTATCCGTCGGTCTGGCGGCGGACTAGCTTGTCGGTGAGCTCGATTGTGGACAAGTACCACCAAAAGATCCAATCGAGATACGCATCGTCATACTCGGGGTGTTGTTTGGCATCTCGATGCCGAATGGCGAACTCGTTTGCAATCTGAAACAGCGCTCCTTCGTCTTTCTTGAAGAGTTCAGATTTCAGAAGCGCGCGCCGCTCTTCGAGCAAGCTTGCGAGCACGGTGCATGCACTGCGCTTCTCATCGCGACCCGCGTTTCGTGAGCGAAATAGTGCGATGGCGTGCGAAACAGACACTCTCCGTTCCTGATCCGGAGCGTCCAACGCAGAATCGATGAGGTCTTGGCGTCCCTCGTCGACTCGATGAGCCAGTCGTCCAGTGTCTTCCCCGCTCTTGGTCAGAATCAGATCGATCCCGTGACGCTTCAGCATTCGGTTGACCGTCCACCGGTACAGCACTTGCGCCGGATAGGGAGCAAATCGTTCGTAGTGCCATCCGCAACCGTTGAAATTGTGGAGCCAGCGATCCCGCGGTCTAGCCACGAGATCATGGAAAACTTCGATGAGACTGTAGAACGTTTGTTCGTCCCATACTTCTGGGCGTGGCCACCACAAGCCAGCTTCGCCCAATCGTTCAGCGATCACCTCGTCTAGCTTGAGGTCTTGATCCTGCAATCCAGGAAAATCGTCATCGACGCACGGGCGGGGGGCAACTCGATCTAGATATCCACGATTTTGAATGAGTGCCACTTCTCTTAACCAATCCCGTTGCGCAGCAGCCAGGTCAGGACTGTCACGGTGGGCAGCTTCAGACGAGCGACTGGATACTCGGGCGGCGTAATAGGGTCGCGGTGAATGTTCTTCAGGAAGTCTTTCAGCGGCCGAAATCAGATCTTGCAGAAACAGGGTCTCCGGTTTAGTACCTATGCGCCCCAGCTTGGCCGGAGTCGATGCCCACACGTCACTTGAGCGAAGGAATCCTTGACTAGCTTCGCGAAAATCGTCGGCAGGTACATCTGCGACGAATGCTTCAGTGAGCAACCACTCGACTCCCCTGTTCCACTCCGCTTTGTTACTCAATACAAGTTCGCGCAGCGCTTTGGATTCGAGAACGAACAGTTCCCTCGGCCATCGAAGTGTGTAGTCCGGTCCCGGATGACTGGTATCGAGCACAGGTACACACGCTATCGGGTGAGGGTCGATTTCGAAAACGAACAACAGCATCCTTATTCACCGACGCGATCGTCTCCACTGTTTGCAACTTGTCATCGGTTTGCGCGGGGTCTCCATCGGGGCGATTCCACCACAGCGTGCACGGAACTGTCAGTGGTCCTAAGTCGCTAGCGGAGTTCCGTTTTCCAGGTCACCGCGCACTACGTGAGGCCCGGAACGTCGTACCGCCGAAAGAGTGCTTCGAAGAAGTCCTGGACCAACTTTCGCGACTGCGCGTCGTTTCGCAGCTCAGTGGCACCGAACCGGAAGACCTCGTACCCACGCAGCTTCAGCTCGCGATCGGCGCACACGTTCTTCGCGTACTGCCGCGGGTCGGGTTTCCCATCGGTTGCATAGTGATGCTGCCCATCGACTTCGAGGACGATCCGCGTGCTCCCCGGCATGAGCAACAGAAAGTCCATACGGAGTCTCGGCAGAGCATTCACGCCGCGGTGCCGGATCGTTTTGGGGTCCCAGTGCAGCCATACTTCGGGCAGGAGCGCGGGAAGGTCTTGGACGAAGTCTTTGAAGATGTGGTGGTACTGGTCGAACAGAAAGGCCTGTGGCGGGGAAGTCTTGGGGAGACTGGACCGAAGACGTTTGTACAGCGTCGATTTCGCTAGTTCGTCGTCATCCAAACCTTCCGTTTCTTTCCACCAGGCCTGCAAATCACGCCAACAGATACCGTCCGGGCCAATGGAGCGGTCGTAGACAAGGGCTCTGGTGTCGGCATCCTCGTGATCGACGATCTCGATGTCGTTGTCGACAGCGTCGACGAAACGGATGTCCGGCCGCACCGGTGAGGCGAAGACGAGGTTCTTCGGCCGCCTGTTGCGCGCTACCGATGTGGCAACAACTTCGAACACCGGGTAGCCGCCATCTGCACCGGTCTCGATCAGTGCGAGCCCCACCGCATGTAGGTGCGGATTCACTGTGTCGACGAGACGTCGCTGGACCGCCTCGTCGAGGACGACGTCAGCTGACATCAGTCGTTCGAGGAACATCGCGAACCGCCGGTCACTCGCCTCGAACGCTCCGAGTTGCTCGAACAACTCTTCGGTGGACCAGTCCCCAGGATTGTGGATGACGTGCCGGTGGACGCGGTCTCGCAGGTTTCCCCGGTCATTGAAGAGGTCGCCGAACAGTCTGTCGTCGAGGATCCACAGTGCGTCCAGCATCGAGACGAGCCGCTCTCCACCTATGGCCACGTCCTCGATGTCGAGGCTTCGTGCGATGTCCCGCCGAGTTCGGCGCTCGATCTGTGGTGAATCTGCCAAGGCCCAGAGCGCATCCTGAACTGCATTGCGCGTTGCTGCAGCCATCCTCAGCTCACGTAGGACCGCCACGGCGACCTGAGGAAGGTCACTGTCGGGTAATGCAGTGAAGCTCGCACCGATGCGCTCGGCCTTCGTGCCTTCGCCGGGCGGCGTCGGCAGGCCGAGATGCTCGCACCCCGCCGCAAGTTTATCGCCGTTATGAAGGTCACGAAGGCTCGCGATCACGGGTTCGAGTTGGTCACGTAAGACCGCTAAATCGTTGTCGCGCTCCTGACTTCTGGACGTCGCACTCAACGGTTACCGCCGCCCGGAACTGCGACGGCATGGCACGCCCTACACCTCGGCGATTGTCTACGGGGTCGCGATTCGCGCCACGCGCTGCGATCCGTTGTCTTCATGCGCGAAGTCCATCAACAGTTTTCATGGTTTCGACTGCGACAGTGGTGACACGCTTGATCAACTCGACAATGTAGGTCGGGTCGTCATGCTCGTCGCACCAGCCGTTGGGATCGCTGACGATCCCGGATGCCTTGTCGGTCTTGACTTGGTAGCGCTCGATGATCCACGCCAACGCCGAACGCGAGCCGAGCATGAAGCGTTCAGCTTCCTCCGGAATACCTGTGATGGTGACCTTCGGGTTGTAGACGATGGTAGTGCGGTCGTCGACGTTCTTACCCGTATCCGGGTCTTTCCGCTTGCCCCACTTCATCTTCGAAATCCGCAGCGTCTCACGGTCGTCCAGGTTCGCGCCGGTCTTGAGCTGCACGTCGAGGTCGTACGGCGCGACGGACTCGTAGTTGACGTGCAGTTCGGACAGCCGGCGACCGGCCGCGGCGAACTGCTCGAAACGTTCCCGGCTGTCCGGGGTCGGGATGTGCGGGAGCATCTTCTTCAAGTCCGCCGAGTAGGTCTCGCGGTAGGCGGGATCGTGCAGCAGTCCGTAGACGTAGTAGAAGATGTCGTCCTTGGTCACCTGATCGCCGACCGCGCCGACATAGAGGGCTAGGACGCCGTCGGTGATGTTGTCGACCCGGCGGTAGCCGTGCTCGTCGACCTCGGTGGTGTCGGTGGAAGCGAAATCTAGCTCACCATCAGCCGATTCGGGCTTGACGTAGGTCCATCGGGAGAAGAACTGACCACTTCCCGAGCCCCAGAAGGACAAATCGGGAATCTCGTCGGTCATCAACGCTGAGAACAGTTTGTCCGAGCCTGTACCGACCACGTAGAAGCCGATGTTTGTGTGGTGCGGTGTGGGGAACATCGACGGGATTTGGTAGATGATGTCGTTGACCTTGCGGTCAAGGTAGGCACGCTGCTTACAGAACGGCCGATAGCTGCCGATACGCATCCCATCCTCGTCGGCGGTCAGCGGGGCGTATCGTGCCGCGCTATTGATCAGGTTCCGGCTCCATTTCAGCTTCGTGCCGTCAGCCAGGTCTGGTCTCTGATCAAGGAACTTGCTCATCGCGACACCGGTTCGTGCCATTTCCCCCTTACTTACGAGCGTTTCGAAAGTCGTCGCGGCAAGATTGACGTTCTCGAGAAGTCGGTCGATGTTGGAGGTCAGCGCATCACCTGCGAAGTTATAGCACCAGGCGTCTTTCGCGGAGTTGAGTCCCATTGAGAACTGAGCGAACACTGCCGTACTCGCGGTCCCCTTCTTGTCTCCGATGGCCGGCCAGGTCGTGAACGTGTCGTCACGCTGATTTGCCCAGTCTCCGTGACTGTTTGGGGTGATCGCCTGCCACTCGACGGTATTGAGGTGCCCTTCGGAGACAATCCAGAGTTTGTCTTCGCGGGTGAGGTAGTCGCCGATGTCGCGGTAGTGGATCTCGCACAGACCGTGATGCGCCGGGTTTTTGATGCCGATGAAGATGGCGACGGTGTTGCGGCTACCGGAGCCGAAAACTTTTCCGCCTTCCTTGCGAGACAGTTCACCGGCGGTGCGCTGGTTTCCGCGCAGGTTGTAGACGTAAATGTGTGCGTATTCCTCGGCCATGCTCAGTCGGATTCCGTCGGCGGTGTTGCCGTCCACCCAACCGCCGTTGGAAACGAATGCGACCACACCGGAGTCACCGATGCGGTCCGTCGCCCAACGGAACGCGCGCAGGTAGGAGTCGTAGAGGCTGTTCTTGTTCGTCGCGGTCGAGAGCTTCGCGTAGGTGTCGGCGATGCGGCCGTCCAACGTCGGGTAACCGACGTTCGCATTCAGATCGTTCGCGCTGGTCTGCCCCACCGAATACGGCGGGTTGCCGATGACGACGTTGATGCGGGTGTCGTTCTGGCGGATGATCCGAGCATTGTTCTGCGGGAACATCTCCGCGTCGAGGCTGTCACCGCTTTCGGTGATCTGAAAGGTATCAGCGAGGACGATGCCCTCGAACGGAACGTACGCCGCGTCTCCGCCCTGATCCACCAGTGCGTGATAGGTGGTTTCGATATTCACCGCGGCGACGTAGTAGGCGAGCAGCGTGATCTCGTTGGCGTGCAACTCATTCGCATACTTGCGGGCCAAATCGGTCGGGTTGATGAGCCCGGATTGCAGCAGCCTGGTCATGAACGTTCCAGTTCCGGTAAATGGATCGAGAACATGCACGTCTTCGTCGGTGAGGCCACGTCCGAACGAATCCCGCAGTGCCGCATCGGCGGCGCGGAGGATGAAGTCGACGATCTCCACCGGGGTGTAGACGATACCGAGGGCGTCGGACTGCTTCTTGAAGCCGATCTTGAAGAACCGTTCATACAGTTCCGCGATGACTTTCTGTTTGCCTTCGGCGCTCGTCACCTCGGTAGCCCGGACTCGCACGGAGGCGTAGAAGGCGTCGAGGCTGGCGGTTTCCGCTTCCAGACCGCTGTCGTCGAGGGTGTCGACCATCGACTGCATCACCCGCGAAACCGGATTGTGGGATGCGAAGTCGTGCTCGGCAAACAAGGCGTCGAACACGGGCTTGGTGATCAGATGCTGCGAAAGCATGCTGATCGCGTCGTCGCGGCTGATCGAATCGTTGAGGTTGTCGCGCAAACCGGTGAGGAACCGCTCGAACTCTTCCGCCACTGCGGTGTTGGCGCCGGCGAGGAGGGCGTTGATGCGGGTGATCTGCGCGGCGGCGATGTCGGAGACGTCACCGGCCCAGTCTTCCCAGTAGGCGCGGGTGCCGACCTTGTCGACGATCTTCGCGTAGATCGCTTCCTGCCATTCGGAGAGGGAGAACAACGCCATCTGCGTCGCCATCCCACCACCGTCGCCGGTGTTGGTGCCGTCGGCGACACCCTGCGCAGAATCGTTGCCGGAACCCGTTCCATCGACACCATTACCGCTGCTACCGCTACTGCTGTTGCCGTTGTTGTCGAAGCTCTCGCCCACCTCGACGAGTGGTCCGATGTGCCCACCGAGGAGGCGGTCGTTGCCCTTGCCGTCCTTCTTGTTGGTGGTGGCGTTGAGGGCGATGGAGTTGACCATCGCGTTGAACCGATCATCATGGGCGCGAAGCGCGTTGAGGACCTGCCACACCACTTTGAACCGGGTGTTGTTCGACAACGCCTCCGACGGGCTGACTCCGGCCGGCACCGCGACCGGCAGAATGATGTAGCCGTAGTCCTTGCCGTCGGATTTGCGCATCACCCGGCCCACGGATTGCACCACGTCGACCACCGAGTTGCGGGGGTTGAGGAACATCACCGCATCCAACGCCGGAACATCCACGCCTTCGGAGAGGCAGCGGGCGTTGGTCAGGATCCGGGCTTCCCCCTCAGGGATCGGTGCCTTGAGCCAGGAGAGTTGTTCGTTGCGCTGCAGCGCGTTGAACGTGCCGTCCACATGGCGCACCGAACACGTCAAGTCCAGGTTGGTGGAATCGACCGTGCCGCCGTCGTTTTCGCTGTTCTCGAGCAGGTCACGGTAGGCATCGACGACCGTCGGGAATACTTCGGCGACCTGCTTGGAGGCGGCGATGTCCTTGGCGAACGCGACCGCGCGGCGCATCGGCGCCTCCCCCGGTGCGAAGCCTGTTCCTTCGGGGGTTTCACCGGCGCGCTTGGCCAGCGCGTTCCAGCAGCCGATGATCTTCGACGCATCATCGAGACGCAGTTCGCTGTGCACGCCGGCAAGCTGATCTTGCAGTGGCGCGGCCATCAACGATTCGTCGACGGTCAACACGATCACCTTGTAATCGGTGAGCAGACCCCGCTCGACAGCCGCACCGAACGAAAGCCGGTGAAACTCCGGACCGTAGACGGTTTCGTCGTCCATCGACGTCAACTCGGCCGAATGCTCTTCGGCCTTGTCCTTGACCGTCTCGTCGAAGATCCGCGGCGTCGCCGTCATGTACAGCCGGCGGGTGGCCTTGAGGAACTCGGCATCGTGGACGCGGACGAAGTTCGAATCGTCCTCCCCGAACAAGGTGACGCCGGTGGTGCGGTGCGCTTCGTCGCAGATCACCAGGTCGAACGGATCCACCCCCAGCTCTTGCGCTTTCGCGACGGCGGGCAGGGATTGGTAGGTGGTGAACACCACCGTCAAACCTTTGGCGCGTTTACGGTGCGCCATCTCCGCCGCCAGCTTCGCCGGATCGGTGGTGACCGGGATCGCGACGTCGTGGATGTTGAAGTCTTCGGCGGAGCGGGAGACCTTGGTGTCCGAGCAGACCGCGAACGCCCGCAGATCCAACTGTGTTTGCGCGGTCCACTCCCGCAGGGTTTGTGAGAGCAGGGAGATCGACGGCACCGCGAACAGGATGCGGGCGTTGCCGCCGTTCTCCAATGCTGCACGTTCCGCGATCTTGAGCGCTGTAAAAGTCTTTCCGGTACCGCACGCCATGATCAGCTTGCCGCGGTCGCTCCCCTTCTCGAACCCGGCGAAGACATCGTCGATCGCGGTCTGCTGATGCAGCTTCGGCTCGTGACGTTTCGCCTCCGACAGGTTGACCTGCAGCTCCCCTTGGGGCCAGGCGATGTCCCAGTCGATCGGGGATTCGGCGATCTCGGCCATCCCGATCCGCTGCACCGGGATCGACTGTCCCTCCAGAGCCTCTTCGGCGTTCTTCCCCCACCGATCGGTCGTCGAGATGATCACCCGATTGGAAAACGGAGCCTTACCCGATGCGGTGAAGAAAGAGTCGATATCGCCCTTGGAGAGGGTTCTGGTGGGTTCGTAGAACTTGCACTGGATAGCGGTGTACTCGCCGGTGTCGCGTTCGCGGGCTACGAGGTCGATGCCGGTGTCCGGCTTACCCTTACGGCCAGGCCAGTCGATCCAGCGCCACACCTTCTCGTACTGTTGCGAAAGCAGCGGATCGAGCTCGAAGTACCGGACCATCAACTGCTCGAACTTCGTGCCCCGCTCCGAATTCGACGGAGCCTCACGGAACGCCTCGATGACCTCGTGCACTGAACCCATGACAAATCCGACCTCTCGCGACAACTACCGTGCTCAGCCCACAATCTTGCCTGCACGCGGGACCCGTTCATGCACCGGGCGCACGTCAGTGATCGGTTAGGCATCGGTGTCGACATGCACTCCGACGTGCACACCGACCTTGCTACCCAGATTGACCAAGGCATCGAGCGAGAACTTACTCAACTTGCCGCGATAAAGATCCGACAGCCGCTGGGTGACACCGAGATTCTGGGCAGCAACAACCTGCGACCACCCGAACCGGTCGATCTACCCTCAGACCGCGTCAGTGCTGCGCCTTCTGATCCGTAGCTCAGGGGGCCACGCGAATCTTCCGGCGTTCGGCATCGAGCATCCGACCAACTCGGCGACGCTCTCGCGAACGCTTCTACCCCGTAAGAGATAAATGCTGTGTGGCCCAACGAAACAACAGGACGCGGTCTAGTCTGCGAGGCATGCACCTGGTCCCGACCCCTGACGACGACTACGACGACACCTTCGATCCGGATGCTCCGACGTTGACACCACGCCAGTGTCACATCGTTTCGCGGGTAGCGTCGGAGTTGGCGGATGCAGTGCTCGCCGACGTTCACATGCTCGGCGATCTCGCGGTCCAACCAGGTTCCGGATGCATGGTGCTCGCGGAGCTTCCGGAATGCACCTGGACCCAGGATGCGACGTGGCGACAAACAATGGCCAGGGCGTTCGACGATCTTTCCGCCGATGCAGCTGCGGAGCTCGATCCCGAACCTCGCTGTACCGGTGAGGAAATGGCGCTCCATCTGATCATCGGAGCTGCCCGCACAGCCATGCCAGCAGACCGGTTCATCGACGACATCGCGGATCTTCCTCCATACAAGGACGACGACGACTGGGACGGCCCACTCGACTACCTCTTCCAGGACCACGACGTGCTGACACTGTTCTGGCCGGAACCCATCTCGGACGGAGTCAACCTCGACCCCGCAGACTGGTTCACACCGTTCGAACCGGAACTCGCACGCGACCAACCACACGGCTTCCGCACATAGCCACCTCACGAGGCGTCATATGCTCGCTTCCTGATGTTCAACGACCCGGCCGAACGCCGGTGGCGTCGCCGAAACGCGCCGCGGAACCAACTCCGAGGACGTCGCCATACGACTCGTCGCCAACATCGGCACGGGCTGACAGACAACGAAACGCTCGGCGCGGCCAGAACATCCTGAACCCGGACTTCTTCAACGGGTTAATCACCTTCTGGGGGTATGCGGCGGGAACCCTCAAATAGCTACCTTGAACAGGGACGATGACACGTCCCCCTCATCGCCGGCCGCACGCACACTTGACCCTCAGTCAGATCGCCATCGAGCAGTCGCAAGATCGGGCGGACCCGCTGCCCCGCTCTCACTCCGGTCTAACGGATCCGGGTTTCGTTGCGTTCGTCGAGGACCCGATCCACAACCGCCGTCGAGACCGAAAAGTCCTGCCCTTCCACCGAGCGTAGGTATCGGCAGACATCAGACAGCATCGCCAATTCTTCGTCGACACGATCACTCATACGGGCAGTATGCAGCCCCGACGCCGTCAGTGTCCGGAGCGTGCGGCCCGCCAGATGGCGTGGTCGATTTCCCACGCAGTCACCACGCGACCCGTCTCCGTGGTCAGTGCCCGAGCGATGTTCCGTAGAAGCAGACGCGCAGAATCCGGTGTCGTCTCCGCGCCGTGGCGAGCAAGCCACCGCAACACCATCCGATCGGGTTTGACTGTGTCCTGGTCCCCGATCAGCATCCACAGATAGCCGCGGCGCACACCCGCACTGCCCTCACCGGGTACCTGTCGCAGCGCGGCTTCGACCGCGTCGAGCCGGACTGTGTCGGTCAGTAGTCGGCGGGCATCGTTGAGGGTGAGCACGCCGTGCTCGTGCAGCACCGTCGCATACCGGAGTGCCGCGTCGGCTTTGCGTATTCCGCCGCGGGTCGAGGTGTTCTGTCGGTTCTTCGTCGTGTCCAACAATGCTTCCACCGACGTGTAGCGGTCGAGGAACACGTCGAGCGGGACCGGATCTGCTGTCTCCGGCACCGACATCTGCACTGACGGCGACTGCACCTCGAAGTCCGCTGCGACCCGCTCGACCACCGGCACAACATGATTGTCGTAGTGAGCACCGATGCTGTAGACGGCGTCGAGCACGCAGAAGCTCACGCTCACCCACCGCCGCTCCCGGGGCTTGGGGTCCAGCTCGCGAACCGCGGCCACCAGCCGCGCCATCTCCTCGTCACTGTGCATGCGCCGTACCGTAACCGACCTGGCAGACACTCCCCTGCGACTAGACACCACAACCCACCCTCGGCAGACGCCGGCACCCATCCACCACAAAGAATGGGGACATGTCATCACCCCAGGTCAGAACGCCAAACGATGCGCCGAACGGCCGCCCAGGACCACCAGGCAGCACAGCCGACAGCTTCTCTACCCGCGACCGAGCCATGAACTCCGCATCGGCCGACCCGAGCAAACTCGGGTCCGAAACCTGAAAGCACAGGGGGCGGTGTCGTCACCGCTGGCGATAGTCCGACTACTGCCCGATACCGCCAAGAAATGTGCATTGACCATAGGAAACGACATGTCCCCTCCCCTATCACTGTGCCGGGTCTTCGGCGCCAAGCGAGAAGCTGCGGTCAGACTGGATTGAGAAGCTCCGGGGTGTTGTTGCGGGGCGAGTTGACCGCGGTTCCGACTTCGTAAGGTTCGAGGTGCGATTCAGGGACCGAATTCAGCAGCGCGTCAACGTCTTCGAGACTGGTCATTGCTCACCGAGCCGATTCGTCTCTGTCGCGGGATGGCTAGGCCTTACACAAAGCCGTCAATGCGGTTGTGCCGACGGGTTCTTCGGCAAGCATCGGAACGATCGCCGTTCGCTGACTGTATCGGCGTGTAATGCTGTCGATCTCGGTGATCTCACCCGCCGCACGCTGCTGCAGAAGCGGCGAGGTCGGTTCGGCAGCAGCGAGGGAATTGTTGACCACCCACGCCCAAGGCTCAATTCCCGCACGCTGCAGATCCGCTTGCAAACCAGCAGCTTCGAGCACCGGTGTGGTTTCCGCGAGGGTCACGAGCAGGACCTTCGTGGCCTGTGGGTCCTGAAGTCGCATCAACGGTGTCGTGAAGTTCGTGTTCTCCCCCATCTGGCGGGCGATCTCGCGGTGATACGAGCCGGTCGCATCGAGCAGCAACAGCGTGTGACCGGTCGGGGCCGTGTCCACGACGACAAATTTGCGGCTCGATTCGTGGATGACTCGCGAAAATGCTTGGAAGACCGCCACTTCCTCCGTGCACGGCGATCGGAGGTCTTCGGCGAGGTTGGCGCGGCCTCGTTCGTCGAGGTTCTTGCCCTTGGTGGTCAGGACGCGGTTGCGGTACTGCTCGGTGGCTTCCGCGGGGTCGATACGGGAGACCTGGAGGTTGTCGAGTTCTCCGCCGAGAGTGTCCGTGAGGTGCGCGGCGGGGTCGGTGGTGGTCAGATGCACCTGATGTCCACGGCCGGCGAGGGCGACAGCGATCGCGGCGGCGATGGTGGTCTTTCCCACTCCGCCTTTGCCCATGCACATGATGAGGCCGTGATCGTCTGTGTCGAGTTCGTCGATCAGGGCCGAGAGCGGAGCGCTGAGCGGCTGCGGGGCTGCAGCCGGCGGTGCAGCTACCGCGCCGGTGTCGGGGATGAAGAGGCCCTCGAGTGCGTCGATACCGACGATGTTGGCCGCTTTGAGTGGGACCTGATCGGTGGGCAGTTGCGCCAATTCGTCTGGCAGGGCGGCGATCGCAGCTTGCTCGCGTCGGTGGATCGCGGTCTCGAGTGGATCGGTGTCGTCGGCGGGTTCGGGGAGAACTCCGTTGATGACGACGTGTTGGTGGGTCAGTCCGATGTCGGCGAGTTCGCGGTGGGTGCGGGTGATTTCGGCGAGCGTCGAGCGCTGGGCACGTGAGACCAGGACGAGGCGGGTCCGCTGCGGATCGGCGAGCGCAGCGACGGCGTCGGCGTAGATGGCGCGCTGCTTGTCGAGCCCGGACAGCGGCCCCAGGCATGATGCGTCGCCTTTGCCGTCGTCGAGGAACTCGGTCCACGATCCGGGGAGTTGAAGCAGCCGGATGGTGTGCCCGGTCGGGGCGGTGTCGAAGAGGACGTGGTCGAAGGCGGCGGTGATGTCGTCTTGGCCGGAGAGCAGTCCGGTGAACTCGTTGAACGACGCGATTTCGGTGGTGCAGGACCCGGAGAGCTGCTCGGCGATCGCAGCGATGTCCTTGTCCGGGAGCAGCCCGCGCACGGGGCCGATGATGCGCTCACGATAGGCGGCGGCGGCTTGTTCCGGGTCGATCTCGAGTGCCGACAGTCCGGGCGCTGCGGGGATGTCGGTGATGGTGTTGCCGATGCTCACCCCGAACACCTGCCCGACGTTCGAGGCGGGATCGGTGCTCACGAGCAGCACTTTCTTCCCCGCACGGGCGAGGGTTATTGCACTCGCGCAGGCGATGGACGTTTTGCCGACACCTCCCTTGCCGGTGAAGAACAGGAATCGGGGCGCGTCGTTGAGGAACTTCATAGCGTTCGTGGGTGCTTTCAGCAGCAGGTGGTGGAGTCGGCGTCGTCGGTGGCGCAGCATGCCGAGGTGTCGGAGAGTCCGAGCATCATGATCCCGGCCGGCGCCTCTGCGGCGGCGGGTTCGGTGAGGCCGGCCCATTTCGCAAGTTGGCTGCGGGTGGGATATTTGCCGGTCAGCGCGGTGACTCCGTCGACGAGCGCCAACGGGAGCCCTTCCGAGCCGGACAGCTTGAGAAATGCGGCGACGGTGTCGTTTCCGGCGAAAGCGAGGGGGTCATTGGCGAGGTTGTGGCGCGTGATGGTGCCGCCGTTGCCCGCGACCCAGTCGAGGTCGGCGGTGAAGGTGATCAGTGCCTGGTCGACGTCGTCGCCGCAGACTCCGGTGTTGCAGCACAGGGCGGGTTCGAATACTTCGATGGTGCTCATGGCGATGTCCTCTAGTTGTTGGGTGTGGTCTAGCTCAGTTGACGGGGAGAGCAAAGACTTCGTCGTCGAGTGCTGCGATGGCGTCGCGGGCAGTGCGGCCGACACCGATGATGGTGGCCGATGCGGGTCCGGTCCAGTCGCCGTACCCGAGGAAAATCAATCCGGGTTCGCCGGCGACGTGCGCTCCGTCCATGTCGATGCGCCCGGTCTCGGCATCCCGTAATCCGAGGGACTGCAGATGCCGCAGTACCGGACGGAATCCGGTGCACCAGATGATCACGTCCACCGGTTCGACGTGATCGCCGAAGACCAGTCCGGTGGCGGTGAGTCGGTCGAACATCGGGTGCGCCACCATCACGCCGCGGTCGCGGGCGGCTTTGACCGGCGGCACCATCACGATGTCGCCGAGTCCGGCGATGCCACCGGAATCGGTTTCGCCAGCTGCGATTTCACGGGCATGTTCACGCGCGACGTCGAAAAGGACCCGGCCGTCGACGTCGTCGGGCAGGAATCGTGGTTCCCGCGTCGTCAACCAGAGTGTCTCGGCGACGGTGGAGACTTCGGCGACGATCTGCGCAGCAGAGTTTCCGCCGCCGACGACAGCAACCTTGCTACCGGCGAACGGTGCCGGCGATTTGTAGCTGGTGGTATGGATTTGGGTGCCGGTGAACTCGCGGATACCGGGGTAGATCGGCCAGAACGGTTGGCGCCACGTACCGGTGGTGTTAACGACAGCCCGCGCGAACCAGCTGCCGCGATCGGATTCGACGAGATACCCACCGCCGGACCGGGTTACCGAGGTGACTCGGACCGGGCGCTGCACCGGCAGGTCGTATCGGGTCTCGTAGGCGGTGAGGTACTCCGCGACATGTGAGGCGGGCGGGAAACCCGGGCTCCATGCCGGCATCGGCCAACCGGGCAGTGAGGAGTACCCGGCGGGTGAGAACAGGTGCAGTGAGTCCCAGTAGTGCTGCCACGATCCACCGGGCGATGTTTCGGCGTCGAGGATCACGAAGTCGCGCCCGGTGCGGCGCAGGTAGTACCCGGCTGCCATTCCGGCTTGACCACCTCCGATCACGACCACGTCGGTGGAGATCGGCATCTGTGAACTCACGAGTGTCCTTTCCTCATCCAGGATTTCGATTGTGCGGCTGCGCTGATCGAGGTGTCAGGGCGTGGTCAGACGATCGGCGAGTGCGTCGACGCGGGCGGCGATGTCGTCGCGGACCAGGCGCATTCGTTCGATTCCGTCGATGCCGCGTTCGGACGGCTCGTCGGTGTCCCAGTTCTCGAAGTCGGTGCCGGCGACGGAGTCGACCTTCGCTTCGTTGCCCAGGGTGACGACGAGGTCGACATCGCGCACGAGTTGCGGATCGATCAGCGTCGGAGTTTGTCCGGTGATGTCCACCCCGACTTCGAGGAGGGTTTCGGCGGACAGGGCGTTGACCGCGTCGCCGGGTTTGGTGCCGGCGGAGTACACGTCCACCTGGTCGCCGGCGGCTTTGCGCATGAGGCCGGCGGCCATCTGGGATTTTCCGCCGTTCTTGACGCACACGAACAGCACTGACGGTGTACTCATCGAAAATTCCTGTCTCTGGGTTCGATTGTCAGGGGGCGCCGACGACATCGACGGCATGGCCCGCTGCGTCGAGGGTGTTGGCGGTGATGTCGCCACGATCGGCAAGCCAGCGTTCGGCGTCGATCGCAGCGGAGCATCCGGTGCCGGCAGCGGTGATCGCCTGACGGTACGTGTGATCGACCAGGTCGCCGGCCGCGAAAACACCGTCGACGGAGGTGGCGGTGGAGCCCGGGGCGACGCGGACGTAGCCGGCGTCGTCGAGATCGACCTGGCCCTTGACGAGTTCACTGCGCGGATCGTGGCCGATGGCGACGAACATGCCCGTGATGTCGAGGGTGGACGTCTCGCCCGTAACGGTGTCACGGACCTTCAGTCCGGTGACGCTGTTCTCGCCCAGGACTTCGAGGGGTTCGGTGTTGACGAGGAATCGGATCTTCTCGTTCGCCTTGGCGCGCTCGAGCATGATGCGCGAGGCCCGGAACTCTTCGCGGCGGTGCACGAGGGTAACGCTGCGGGCGAAGCGGGTGAGGAAGGTTGCTTCTTCCATGGCGGAGTCACCGCCGCCGACCACGACGATGTCCTGGTCGCGGAAGAAGAAACCGTCGCAGGTGGCGCAGGCGCTGACGCCGCGGCCGAGGAGGCGTTCTTCACCGGGAATGCCCAGGTAGCGGGCTGCCGCGCCCATGGCGAGGATGATCGCGTGCGCGGCGTAGGTTTCGCCGTTCGCGACGACGGTCTTGATCGGCTTGCTCAGATCGATCTCCTCGACGTCCTCGGTGCGGATGTCGGTGTCGAAGCGCAGTGCCTGCTCGCGCATCTGTTCCATCAGATCGGGGCCCATGATTCCTTCGCGGAATCCGGGGAAGTTTTCGACTTCGGTGGTGGTCATGAGGGCGCCACCGAACTGGGTTCCCTCGAAGAGGAGGGGCGCGAGCTCAGCACGCGCGGTGTAGACACCAGCGGTGTAGCCGGCCGGTCCGGAACCGACAATGATGACGTCATGGACCGCGGACGGGATGGTCATAGTGTCTCTTTCACGGGATCGAATACGGGAAGCGTGGGCGGTCAGCGCGATACCGACGGGGCGGTGAGTTCGCTGATCAGGGCTTGTACGCGAGTCTTGATCTCGTCGCGGATCGGGCGAACCGCATCGATGCCTTTGCCGGCCGGATCGTCGAGGACCCAGTCGCGGTAGCTCTTGCCGGGGAAAATCGGGCAGGTGTCGCCGCAGCCCATCGTGATCACGACATCGGAGTCCTGCACGGCGTCGGTGGT
Organism: Rhodococcus sp. T9N; assembly: GCF_024436645.1. Lineage (NCBI taxonomy): Bacteria > Bacillati > Actinomycetota > Actinomycetes > Mycobacteriales > Nocardiaceae > Rhodococcus > Rhodococcus sp. T9N. The sequence continues at coordinate 21,955 of NZ_JAMSKS010000020.1, forward strand.
GAGGATCTTCGGGGTCTGGGCGGAGATGTCGATTCCGAGTTCGGCCATCGCTTCGACTGCGGCGGAGTTGATGGTGTTCGCGGGGGCGGATCCGGCGGAGCGGACCTCGATGGCGTCGCCGGCGAGGTGGCTGAGGAATCCGGCGGCCATCTGCGATCGGCCGGCGTTGTGGACACAGACGAACAGGACGCTGGGCTTGCTGGTCATGAGGATGAAGGTTCCCTTCGAAGACGGAAGTAAGAGGTCGGTCAGACGGCGACGGGTGTGGTCAGTTCGGTGAGCAGCGCGATCACCCGTGCATCGAGGTCGTCGCGGATTGCCCGCACCACCTCGAGGGGTTGCCCGTCCGGATCGTCGAGAGCCCAGTCGAGGTACCTCTTCCCCGGGTAGACGACGCACGCATCACCGCAGCCCATCGAGACGACACAGTCCGCCGCGGCGACCACATCATCGGTGAGCGGTTTCGGGAACCCGTCGGCCAGATCGATCCCGATCTCGGCCATCGCCGCGGTGACGGCGGGGTTGATCTCGTGGACCGGCGCGGATCCGGCTGAGCGCACATGAACGCGGCCACGGGCGTGGTAATCGAGTAGTGCCGCCGCCATCTGCGACCGCCCCGCGTTGTGCACACACACGAACAGAACTTCGGGCACGTCCTTGGCGAGTGCTCCGCTGGACTGGGCCAAAGCGGTGAGGCGGTCGGCGGCGAACCGCGCCGCGAGCGAGGTGAGATGAGTGTGGATCTTCGCGGTCCGGCGCAGCGCCGTGTAGGACTCGAAGACATAGCGTTCGACGGTTTGCGCGGAGAACACTCCGACGTACTTCGCCGCCAAGTCGTGCGCGGTGCGCGAGAGAACGGCCTGCGGTGAGAGGAGATCGGGCTGGGCGCGGTGCTCGTTCATCATGACTCCCGAAGAGTTGTAGGTGACTTACGTAGCGGTGGGTGCGGGTGAAACCTCTTTGACGGCAAAGCGTTTGCGTAGAGCAAGGGAGACATAGACCAGCCCGACGAGCACCGGTACCTCGATCAGCGGGCCGACAACACCGGCAAGAGCTTGCCCCGAGGTGGCGCCGTAGGTGGCGATGGCTACGGCGATCGCGAGTTCGAAGTTGTTGCCCGCTGCGGTGAACGCCAGGGTCGTCGTGCGTTCATAGCCCAATCCGATTGCGGCGCCGAGGATGTAGCCTCCGCCCCACATGAGCGCGAAGTACGCCAGCAGCGGCAACGCGATCCGGACGACATCCCAGGGCTGGGAGGTGATCTGTTCGCCCTGCATCGAGAAGAGCACGACGATGGTGAACAGCAGACCGTAGAGCGCCCAGGGGCTGATCTTGGGGATGAACTTGGTGTCATACCAGTCGCGGCCTTTGGCGCGTTCACCGAAGAAGCGGGACAGAAAACCTGCCAGCAGCGGGATACCGAGAAAGATCAGGACCGATTTCGCAATCTGCCAGGGCGAGGTGTCGATGGTGGTCTGTTCGAGGCCGAGCCACCCGGGCAGGACCGAGAGGTAGAACCAACCGAGCACGGCGAACATGATCACCTGGAACACCGAGTTGATGGCGACCAGCACCGCGGCGGCTTCGCGGTCTCCGCACGCCAGGTCGTTCCAGATGATCACCATCGCGATGCAGCGAGCGATACCGACGATGATCAAACCGGTTCGGTATTCCGGCAGGTCGGGCAGAAACAGCCAGGCGAGGGCGAACATCAGCGCCGGGCCGAGAACCCAGTTCAGGAACAGGGAGCCGGCGAGGAGTTTCTTGTCCCCGGTGACTGTGTCGAGGCGGTCGTAGCGGACCTTCGCCAACACCGGGTACATCATGATCAGCAGGCCGAGGGCGATCGGCAGGGAGATGCCGTCGATCTGCACCTTCTCCAGGGCAGTGTTCACACCGGGGATCCAGCGTCCAACCAACAGGCCGACGACCATGGCCACGCCGATCCAGACCGCAAGATAGCGGTCGAGGGTGGAGAGTTTTCCGACGACTTCGGGGTGTTCGGTGGTGGCAGCGGTGTTGCTCATGCGGTGACCTCTGCGCACGCGTCCGCGACACTCACGCTCGTACCTTCGACCAGGAGCACGGCGGAAAGCTGTTGCAGCGCAGCCGGAATAACCCAGTAGTACACCCAGGTCCCGCGGCGTTCACAGTCGAGCAGCCCGGCCTGTCGCAGCACCTTGAGGTGATGCGAGATAGTCGGCTGAGACAGGTCGAACGTATCCGAGATGTCGCAGACGCAGGCTTCACCACCCTCGTGACTTGCCACCAAGCTCAGCAGGCGCAAGCGGACGGGATCGCCGAGGGCTTTGAACATCCGCGCCAGGTCGCCGGCCCAATCCTCGGTCAACGGTTCACGGACGAGCGGCGAGCAGCAAGCGCCGGCCTCCGCCCCATCTTGATTCGACATGCTTCGATATTGACAGATATCGAAATAACGCGCAACCAACCTCAGATGAATTTCCGCCGACGAGAGACGACTTGACTCCGTAGCCGGGTACCGGGTTCACAATGGCGACATGCGTAGCAGTGAACTGGCCACCCTCGCCGGGGTGAACGTACAGACGTTGCGGTACTACGAACGGCGCGGACTCCTGCAGCACCCGCCGCGATCCACCTCGGGATACCGCTCATATCCGGACGAAACTGTCGAAATTGTCCGGTTCGTCAAACGCGCCCAAGAACACGGCTTCAGCCTCGACGAAATCAACGAACTTCTCCATCTCGCCGGCGGCGGACCGGACGATTGCGACACCGCTCGGCGACTGGCGCAGACGAAGATCACCGAGTTCGGCGAAAAGATCCGAGATCTGCAACGCATGCGGGCCTCGCTGACCGAGTTCGCGTCCACCTGCGCGCGACCGCGAGCGGACCGGCACTGCCCCATGCTCCAGACACTGCACACCGACAAAGGACGACCATGATGCATCTCGAAATTCTGCAGGTCCCGGACTGCCCTAACGTGCCGCTCCTCGAACAACGAATCGAGCACGCTCTTTCAGGCGTGCCGATCGAATGGGAACTGCGCCACGTGATCATCGAAGATCCTCGATCAGCGGAACTTGCGGGCATGGCGGGATCTCCGACGTTGCTCGTTGACGGCCACGACCCCTTTGCCGAACCGGATCAGGTGCCAAGCGTGTCCTGCAGGCTCTACCGCGACGCCGTGGGCGCGGTCGGTGGCGCTCCCACTGTGACTGCCCTGAGGAATGCATTCGAACGGGATTCACCCACTGCCGCTACTTCCGTACCTGACTGATCAATACACCGACAACACCACTACAACCGCTTCGCGCACCTCATCACGTTGCAGAGCGCCGAACCTGCTGAAATAGGAAGGGATGCATGGCCGCAATCAATTTCACGATTCGGCAACACCTTCCTGAGACTCGGATTCCAGGATCCAGCACACACCGACATCGTCGGCTTCCGACGGAATCTCACCTTCCGCTCGACTCAGCAAAGCAACAAGGTTTGTTTCGAGCGTGGCAAGTTCGCGGATCTTGCCACGAACCTGGGAAAGATGCTCCGAGAGCATCTCCACGACCTGTTCACAAGGAGCCGCCCCGCGGTCATGGGTGGTGAGGATCTCGCGGATCTCTCGCAAGGTGAAACCTGCAGACTGGGCGCTGCGGACGAACCGCAAACGCGCAAGAGATTCCGGACCGTAGTCCCGGTAGCCGTTGGACTTTCGGACCGGGACGGGAATCACCCCACTGTCCTCGTAGAAACGCAGCGTTTTCGGGGCAACGCCACTTCGAGCGGCCAGTTCACCAATTTTCACGAGATCCTTGACCTTCCATCGCACTGGAATGTCCATTATGGATGACGTTCGGGAACCGCAGGTGACTCGGACCGTTCGTCGCCGCGCTGGCGATGAACACTCAGAAGGAGGTGAATGAAATGAATCCACTGGAGATGTTGTGCGACTGGCTGTGTCGAGCGATGGGTCCTTGCTGTCCCCCCATGTGATGCCGTGGCGAGCAACTCGCAAACTACAGATGTCACTTCGCCATTCCTGGTGAGGTACGTCGGCCGGCCACCGTTCGGCTGACGTACCGCATCTACTTCAAGTCCAGTGCGTCCACCCTTCCTGGAATCGTCCAATATTGCTATCATCGTCGTATGACGATGAATAACGAGCCTGGATGCCTCGCCGCAACCGGCAGCGGGTCGAGCCTGGATGCGGCAGTGGCACTGTTCCACAGTCTCTCGGACGGCACCCGGTTGTCGATCGTGCGCCGTCTCGCCGAAGGAGAGGCGCGGGTTGCGGATTTGATCGGTGAACTCGGCCTCGCCCAGTCGACGGTGTCCGCACATGTTGCATGCCTACGTGATTGCGGTTTGGTCGACGGCAGACCGGAAGGTCGGCAGGTGTTCTACTCGCTGGCCCGGCCGGAATTGATGGACCTACTCGCCTCGGCGGAGACGCTGCTTGCCGCGACGGGGAACGCGGTTGCCTTGTGCCCGAATTACGGCACCGCCATCGGAGATAGCCGTGAGTGACGCATGCGGTTGCGGTCACGACGAACCCCGCGTCGAAGGCGAGGAAGAACACGGGCCCGAAAAGTGGTGGCAGGTTACCGAGATCCGGGCGGCTGCAGCTGCGGGCGTGCTGCTGATCGCGGCGCTGATAGTGGGCCTGGCCGGTGGGCCGGATGCTCTCGGGCTCGGTCTCGAGGTGGGCGCCCTGCTCATTTCCGGTTACACGTTCGTCCCGTCCACTCTCGCACGCCTGGTCAAGGGCAAGATCGGGGTCGGCACCCTGATGACGATCGCGGCTGTCGGCGCGGTACTGCTCGGTGAGGTGGGCGAAGCGGCCATGCTCGCGTTCTTGTTCGCGATCAGCGAGGGACTCGAAGAGTATGCGGTCACCCGCACTCGCCGGGGCCTGCGGGCCTTGCTGTCTCTGGTGCCGGCCACCGCGACAGTTCTCCGCGGCGGCCGCGAGGAAACCGTTCCGCCCTCCGAACTCCAGCTCGGCGAGCTCATGGTCGTCAAGCCTGGGGAACGGATCGCCACCGACGGGGTCATCCGCACCGGACGCACCGCTCTGGACACCTCCGCGATTACCGGTGAATCGGTGCCCGTCGAAGCCGGTCCCGGCAACGAGGTGTTCGCAGGATCGATCAACGGCACCGGCGTCCTCGAAGTCGAGGTCACCGCAGATGCGCAGGACAATTCGCTGGCCAAAATCGTGCGGATCGTCGAGGCCGAGCAGTCCCGCAAGGGCGAGGCGCAACGCCTCGCCGACAAGATCGCCAAACCGCTGGTTCCAGGTGTGATGATCGTCGCCGCAGTTATCGCCGCGGTCGGCAGTGTGCTCGGCGATCCGCTGGTGTGGATCGAACGCGCCCTGGTGGTGCTGGTCGCCGCCTCCCCGTGTGCGCTGGCCATCGCGATCCCTGTCACCGTTGTCGCCGCGATCGGTGCGGCGTCCAAGCTCGGTGTCCTGGTCAAGGGCGGCGGTGCACTCGAGGCCCTCGGCCGGATCCGCACCGTTGCGTTGGACAAGACCGGCACCCTCACCCGCAACCAGCCTGCCGTGATCGATGTGGCCACGGCGGACGGCGCCAGCCGCGAGGACGTTCTCGCGGTGGCCGCAGCGTTGGAGGCGCGCAGCGAGCACCCTCTCGCTCGCGCGATTCTCGCCGCCGTCGACGACTACGCACCCGCCGACGACGTGGACGCGGTCACAGGGGCGGGCCTGACCGGGGCCATCGACGGCATACCTGTGCGCCTCGGTCGACCGGGCTGGATCGACCCGGGTCCGCTGGCAGGGGATATCGAGCGGATGCAGCATGCCGGCGCCACTGCGGTGCTGATCGAGCGCGCCGGAACGGTCATCGGGGCGGTCGCCGTCCGTGACGAGCTCCGACCGGAAGCACGTGAGGTGGTTGCCGGGCTACGACGCGGCGGGTACACCGTCGCGATGCTCACCGGCGACAACGAACGCACCGCCCAGGCGCTGGCCGCCGACGTCGGGATCGACGACGTGCACGCCGACCTGCGCCCGGAGGACAAGGCACGGATCGTGGAAACCTTGCGTGCGAGCCGCCCGACGGCAATGGTCGGGGACGGTGTCAACGACGCCCCCGCCCTGGCCACCGCCGACTTGGGCATTGCCATGGGCGCGATGGGTTCCGACGTGGCCATCGAGACCGCCGATGTTGCTCTGATGGGTGAGGACCTGCGGCACCTGCCGCAGGCGTTGGCGCACGCGCGCCGCTCCCGGACCATCATGTTGCAGAACGTCGGACTGTCGCTGGCGATCATCACCGTTCTGATGCCGTTGGCCTTGTTCGGGGTTCTCGGCCTGGCCGCCGTGGTCCTGGTGCACGAGGTCGCTGAGATCGTGGTCATCGCCAACGGTGTCCGGGCCGGCCGCGCGCAAGCCTTCCCCACCGGATCGGTACCCGCACCGGCGGGGAAGGTCGAGGCCCGCACGTGAGCGAATTAGCGGCTCGATCAATCCGCACAGGTAGCACGCGGCGGGTGATTCTCGTGGTCGTCGGTCTCGCTCTCATCGCGATCGCACTGTCGGCCGAACCCGTTGCGCGCCGTACCCTTTCCGGTGCACGCACCGTCGATATGGGATTGCTGCAACTGAAGTTGGCGTACAACAGCGGTGTCGCGTTCAGCATCGGCCAACAGCTTCCGGCCTGGATCATCCTCGCGGTCACCGCCGCCATCACTCTCGGCGTCGGAATTTACGCCTGGCGCACCGTCCCCACCGCTTCACTGGTGGGGACGGTGGGTTGGTCGGCGATCCTCGCCGGAGCTGCCGCCAACGTGATCGATCGTGCCGTCGACGGAAAGGTCACCGACTATTTCCACACCGGCTGGTGGCCCACCTTCAACCTCGCCGACACCTACATCACCTGCGGCGTCGTGCTGCTCGTCGCATCACTGATCTTTGAGTCCACCCACGACCCGGCCGATCCCCCGCCCGCACAGGAGAGTTCGAAATGACAGCAATACCCGAGATCAGGCCGCGCCGCGGCAGCCGCCGGATGCGAGGATGATCGGCACCATCGCCGCGGCGGTAGCGATGTTCGCCGGCACCAACATCGACGACATCGTCGTACTGACCGTCCTGTTCGTCGCCTCCGCCAGTCAAGGACGGCCGCGGGCATGGCAGATCGTTGCCGGCCAGTACCTCGGCCTGATCACCCTCGTCGCGATCAGTGTGGTCGCCGCCCTCGGGTTGGTGATCGTGCCCGAGGACTGGGTTGGACTACTCGGGTTACTTCCCCTGTCGCTAGGAATCTGGGGACTGATCCAGGGCTTACGCAGCGACGGAGACGGTGAACCCGTAGTCCTCGCGGCCGGGACGATCAGCGTCGCCGCCATCACCATCGCCAACGGCGCCGACAACATCGCCGTCTACACCCCGGTCTTCCGCACTCTCGGTGCGCCCCAGACCATCGTTACCATCGCCGTGTTCCTGATCTGTGTCGGACTCTGGTGCGCCGCCGGCAGAATGCTCGGCACCCACAAGAAGGTCATCGACACCCTCGAGCGCGTCGAGCACTGGCTCGTGCCCACAGTCTTCATCGGGCTGGGCGTCATCATCCTGCTCGAATCCGGTGTGATCGGCCGCCTGATCGCCGCCGCGGCATGACCGACACTGCTGGCACGGTGGCACCTTGATCCGTCCCGGCTCCTCGCGGTCGCCGGGGCACTCGGATGTCTGCGACTCCGCGCACCGCATCCCGGCCGGAGCCGTGCATGGCGCGTCACAACGGTCCGGCCACCGAAGCAAAGGCGAGCGGAAGATCCAGTGCGAATTGGCAGAACGACAAACTCGGACGGCGCCCGAATGATCGTTGGACCAGCGGTGGCCGCCTTCTCGGACGTCGGCACGGGCAGGGGTTGGGCTTCCTGCCCTCTGTCGGAATTATCCGATGGCCGTTTGCTGAAATCGGGGAGATCAGCCCCGTGAACCACTCGCATCGTGCGGCTTGCGCAGCGGCGGCGCATTCGTCAGGCGGGCGATGTGTGGAGACCGAGCTGCACGGCATGCTCGTAGTCATCGTCGATGAGGACCACTGTGCGGTGTTCGCGGTCGAGAAGTGAAGCGGCGATCGATGCGCGGTAACCGGATGCGCAGTGCACCCACACTTCGGCCGCGGAAACTTCCTCGAGTCGGTGTGGTAGCTCGTGGAGGGGGATGTTCACGGCACCAGGAAGGTGGCTGTCCGCGTACTCGGACTGTTGACGCGCATCGAGGACGCTTATCTCACGTTCGCCGGTGGCCGCCGCGAGTCCGGCGAAGTCGGATACATCGTAGGAGCGGACCTTTCCGTCGCCGACGAGCGAGTGAATCTCACCGACGGCGGATCCGGAGGGACTGTCGATGCCGATCCGAGCCAGCTCGCGGGTCGCCTCGGCGATCTGGTCGGTTGTTTCACCGATCAGCGTCAACGGCACGCCCCACTGATAAAGCCATCCGAGATAGGTGACGAAGCTGGTCGACAGTTCGAACCCGAGAGAGCCATCGACGTGGCCGGCGGCGAAAGCGGTGCGTGCTCGTAGGTCAACGACCCATTGCCCGGCGTCGATGCGGCGACGTAGTTCGTCTGGATCGACGGGCTCGGGCATGGACAGGTCGATCGGGGCCGGCCCTTTGGTGTTGATGACGCCCATATGGGCGTAGTACGCGGGATATGCAGACAGGCCCGCGATCAGCTCGTCGACATAGGTGTGTTCGTCCTGAGTCAGTGCGGGGTTGGACTGCTGCTGTTCACCGATGGTGGATGAGTCCCCGCTGGTCGGAGTTGCGGCACAGAAGCTACCGAACCCATGTGTGGGGTAGACCTCCACCTCAGCGGCCAGTTCGGCCGCGATGCGGCGGACCGAATGGTACTGCGCGTGGGTCAGTTCATCAGTGTGCTCGGAGCCGAGCAGGTCAGTACGCCCGGTGGACCCGTAGAGCATGGAGCCGCCGGTGAAGATTGCGATCGGCTCGCCGCGCCGGTGCAGAACGTAACTGACGTGGTGATGAGTATGCCCTGGGGTGTGCATGACCTCGAACGTCGTCGATCCCGCGTCGACGACATCGCCGTCGACGACTGCTCGGCGCTCGTATTCGACCGGATCGCCGTCCGGGACGACGTATTCGGCACCCGTGGCGCGCGCAAGTTCCAGGCCGCCAGTGACGTAGTCGTTGTGGATGTGAGTTTCCAGCACGTGGGTGATGACAGCGTTCTTTTCTGCTGCCAGCGCCCGGACGCGGTCGATGTCGCGTTGTGGATCGATCACCACGGCGATACCGTCGTGGCTGATCAGATAGCTGCGGTCGCCGAGGCTGGAAGTTTCAATGATGGCGATGTCCGGGTCGGTCGTGCTCATGGGGAGCTCCTACATGTTGTCGGTCGGCCTCGTTCCTGATGTGAAGCGGGCGTTCAGGCCAGCGCCAGGAAGAGCTTTTCCAGTTCTGCTTCGGTCATGGGTTCTTTGTTGTCTGCCGCTTCGCCTGTCATACACTCTCGGAGACCGGTAGCGACGATCTTGAAGCCCGCTTTGTCGAGGGCCCTGGAAACAGCGGCGAGCTGGGTGACAACGTCTTTGCAATCGCGTCCGTTCTCGATCATGCCGATCACTCCCGAGAGTTGGCCGTGTGCGCGGCGGAGGCGGTTGAGGACCAATGCGATGCTGTCTTCGTCGCCGATCATGGGGTCTCCTTCAGATGCATGATGATGCCAGAAATTGCCAGATTACCCCCGGGGGCATCCAACGGGGTGCACGGTAGATCATCCGAGAACGAGAGTGTCGATGAGGACGTAACCTGCCACGACAAACACCAGGTAGGCGAACCACTGCCGAAGTGAGTCCGTGGCGATGCGTGTACCGAATCGTCCGGCCACCAACGAACCCGCAATGGCTGAACCTGCGAACGCTGCCGTCAAGGGCCAGTTTCCACCGAGGCCGTCGGCCTGAGCGATGAGTCCGGCGGCGGAGTTGGCGACGATGACCACCAAAGAGGTTCCGACGGCGACACTCATCTCGATTCCCAGCAGCAGAACCAATGCGGGGATGATCAAGAAGCCCCCGCCGACGCCGAACAGTCCGGTAAGGACACCGACGCCGAATCCGGTCGGTATGGACCGAGGTGCGCATCGGCGCCAGTTGATCCCGGAATTGCTCGTCCTGCAGGCGGTTCCGGGATTGTCGGGGCTGCGCAGCATGCGTGCCCCCGCGAGGATCATGACGATCGCAAAGCCGATCATCACGGCAGTTTCAGGTAGATGCTTGCCAAGGGCAGTGCCGGCCAGGGTGCCGAGGACTCCGGTGGCGGCGAAGATTGCCGCGAGTCGCCATTCGATGAGCCGCGCCCGCACCTTGGAGATGACCCCGACCGCGGAGGCGACACCGATCACCAACAGCGAAGTCGGTATCGCCTCCGGCAGGGGGAACCCGAGGGCGTACACGAGGATCGGGACAGCGAGGATCGATCCACCGCCTCCGAGGAGACCGAGCAGGATTCCGACGGTGAGGCCGAGCGCCAGCGCCAGGGTCAACGTCATCAACTGCGCACTGCATCCCGACTGCCGAGCGTGTCCAGGGCGGCTTGGAGTTTGGTGGTGGCCTCGGCCGCGACATCTGACAGTGCTGGTTCGCCCGTCACTTGGACCATGAGGTCCGGGTTCATCGCCTCGACGATGACCGATCCGGCGGTGGTGTCGGCACGGACGACGACGTTGCAGGGCAGTAGCAGGCCGATCTCACGCACGATTCCTACGGCGCGGTGTGCAAGCGTGGGATTGCACGCGCCTAGGATCAGATACTTCTCCATGTCTGTGCCAAGTTTGGCTTTCAGGGTGGCCTGCATGTCAATTTCGGTCAGCACACCGAAGCCTTGCTCGGACAGTGCTGCTTTGGTGGCGGTGACCGCCGTCTCGAAGTCGGTGTCGGTCAAGGTGGTCGAGAGTGCGATGGTCATGGTGGAGAATTCCTTCCGTTCGTCGAACTGCGGCAATTGTGTGCCTATCCGCTTCGGGGGTGGCGAAGACTTGGTACGCCCGCTCTGGTGAGAAGCGCACTTGCCGGGCACCAGCCGACCGCGGCGTAGAGGGCGAGGTTCGCGGCGGCGAAGGCGCTGAGCAGCCTCCACCGTGGTGCGTGGAGTTCGCCGAGGGTCAGGCCCGTGGCGGTGACGCCGGCGGCCAGTGCGGGGACGATACGTTCGATCGGCCACCCGGCAGACGTGCTCGAATGCGTGATGTTCGGATCGGTCATGATTCCTCCGTGAGGTGTTGTAATGGTCAGTGCGAGAAGCGGATCGACGGCAACATTCTGCGCAGCCAGCCCGGTGCCCACCATGCAGCGTGACCGCTCAGCCGGAGCAGGACCGGGAGCAGGATCAGCCTGATCAGGAAGGCGTCGAGCAACACCGCGACGCCGAGGATGATGCCCATTTCCTTGGGTGGGAGCGGATCGGAGAGCGCGAAGGTGAAGAACACGGCGACCATGACCGCCGCAGCGGCGAAGATGACGCGTCCGGAGTGCGCGAGGCCGTCAACCTGAGCAGCCTTCGGGTCCCCGGTCTTCTCGTAGTGTTCTTTCGCGGTGGCGAGCAGGAACACGGTGTAGTCCATGGCGATGGCAAAGATCATCGCGAAGAAGAACACCGGCCCCCAGCCGTCGAGGAAACCTTGAGGGGTGAAGCCGAGCAGCGACGATCCGTGTCCGTCTTGGAAGATCAGCTTCGCAACCCCGAACGCTGCGGCGGTCGACAGCAAACTGACGGCGGTGCCGAGGATCGCGATCAGTGGTGCCTGCAGAGCGACGAGCAGCAGGATGAAGCCGAGGGCGAGGATGATCCCGATAACCAACGGTAGGTAGTCGTTCAGGGCTTGCTGCAGGTCGAGGTTCTCCGCTGGCGCGCCGCCGACGAGCGCGGACTCCGGTAGTTGTGCGCGTAGGTCACCGAGGATCGTGCCCATGGCCTCTGCGGAAGGGTCCACGGCAGGAAACGCTTGCAGCAGTGTGTAGTTCGAATCGTCTGTTGATGGTGTGGGCGGGGTGACCATCGAGATCCCGTCGACGCTGCTCGCTGCCGCGGCGGTAGCAGCCGCATCGGAAGACGGGACAACTATCTGCAGCGCGCCGGGTGCCCCGTCACCGAACTGGGCCTGAACCAACTCGTAACCTTGCCGAACGGGCGCATCGTCGGGAACGACAGCGATGGACGGCATTGCCACCTTCAGTCCCAGGACAGGTAAGGCCAGGGCGACGAGGATGCCGACGGAGACCAGCGCGAACGGCCATGGGTACTTGTGAAGCAATTCGCCCCACGCAGCGAACTTCGGGGATCGGTGCTGTTGGCGTTTCGCGTAAGGCAGGGATGCTGCGTTGACCTTGGGGCCGAGTGCGCCCAGCGTGGCCGGAAGAAGTGTCATGGTGGCGATCAGAACGAACGTGACGGCCAGCATGATGCCTACGGCCATGGTGCGCACGGCCGGTGCGGGAACGAGCAGCACTGCCGAGAGGCTGACCAGGACGGTAAGTCCGGACAGGATCACCGCTTTGCCTGCGGTGTCCATGGTTTCGGCAACGGCTGCTCGTGGATCGGCCGTACGGAGGGCGTCGCGGAAGCGGGCGACGATGAACAAGGCGTAGTCGATGCCGAGAGCGAGGGCGAACATCATCGCGAAATTCATCGCCCATACCGAGATCGGTGTGACCTCGTTGAGCAGCACCAAACCGCCGGCGGAGGCGACGAGTCCGGCCACTGTGAGCAACAGCGGCAGCCCGGCAGCGACGAGGGAGCCGAATGCGAGCACCATGATCGCCAAAGTGACTGGCCAAGAGAATAGTTCAGCCTGAATCATCGCATCGTGGTTGGCTTTGTTGAAGTCGGACCACAACGCGGAGGATCCGGTGGGATAGACCTCGATACCGTCGCCGGAGAGTGCGGTCAGCTCGTCTTTGACATCGTCGACGGCTTTGACCATGTCGTCCGCGTTTGCGTTGGCGCCGGCGATGAGGATGCCGGTGTGGCCGTCGGGGCTGATGGTCATACCAGGCTGTGGGGCGATGACGGCACCGAACCGGGTGTCACCGTCGAACACAGCTGTGACGTCGATGAGTCTCTGCTGCACGGTGGGATCGTCGATCGACGCGGTGTCCGAATGGACCACCACCTGAACCGCGGCCGAGGAGTTCCCGCCGAAATGCTGTTGCGCGAGTTCACGGACCTGGACCGATTCGGATCCGTTGGCTTGCCACCCAGCACCCGCCAGTGACGAAAAAACCGACGGCGCTGCAGATCCGAGCGCGACAAGCGCGATCAGCCAGACACCGAACACCCATCGGCGGCGTGCGACCATCGCGCTTCCCAGGCGTCCGAGTATGCCGGGTGTAGATACGCGATCACGATCGTCACGACCGGTGGCCGTCACGGTGTCGGGCACAGACATAACTTCTCCTAAAATACGGGCTGGGGTATTCAAATGAGCGAGCTAGACCTCGGTAAACCTGACCCAATTGGAAGGTTAGGCCCTTGCACTCGCGACCGGGATTGGCGGCGAAACAGCGATCGCGAGGCGCTGGCGCCGATCGATAGGACCAACGGTCTCAGCAGAGCAGGTGCACTGCCGAGGCCGTGAAACATCCTTCGTGACGTCGTCGACATGTCGATCGCAACCTGCCCACGCGATCTTGTCGCATATCGGGCACGGGACGGGGTAACACATAGACAGTCCTTTCTGACGAGCGTCTACCCACTGTTGCATATACCCAGGGGGGTATGCAAGTACCCCTGGGGGTATACGCTCGGGTAGGCCGTTCGCTCCTCTCGGGCGCCCACCCGAGGGGGTGGGCCGTCCGGGTCGTCGAGTGCCCAGGCGAGGTACCGCTTTCTGGGTAGCCGACGCACACGTCGGCGCATCCGTCGAGACGACTCAGTCCGGGTGCGGCGGCCACGCCATCGGTGAGAGGTCTCGGGAACTCGTGGCGTGGATCGAGCGCGCCGGAACCGTCATCGGGGCAGTCGCCGTACGAGACGAGCTCCGACCGGAAGCACATGAGGTGATCGCCGGGCTACGACGCGGCGGGTACACCGTCGCGATGCTCACCGGCGACAACGAACGCACCGCCCAGGCGCTGGCCGCCGACGTCGGGATCGACGACGTGCACGCCGACCTGCGCCCGGAGGACAAGGCACGGATCGTGGAAACCTTGCGTGCGAACCGCCCGACGGCAATGGTCGGGGACGGTGTCAACGACGCCCCCGCCCTGGCCACCGCCGACTTGGGCATTGCCATGGGCGCGATGGGTTCCGACGTGGCCATCGAGACCGCCGATGTTGCTCTGATGGGCGAAGACCTGCAGCACCTGCCGCCGGCTCTGCATCCGATGAACCGAATGCTCGCACAATTGCGCAGTGTCTACACGAAGCGCATCGCTTGCACGACCGACACAGCGCCGTCGCGTTTGGGCCCGCAAAGAGGACCGCAGCCGGCCGCACCAGCGATGACACCCAGCGTTGGCATCACCTCGAACGCACACATGTCCTCTCCCAGCCCTGTCCATGGCCACACAAACCACCTCGCCATGCTCCCCTGGCCTTACATCAGCGTGACTGCCGCGAAGCCGTCGGGCAGGTTCTTCGCATCATCGTCGTCGCCGCCCCGGGATCCGCACTGGGCCGCTATCCGGAGGGCAACACCGAACGAACTCGTGCCGGTCTTATGACACCGATGCCGATACCTGACGATCTTGCCGAGAAAATGCAGACCTACCAGTCCTGGGTTTCGTTTACCGCGAGCTGTCCTGCACTGCCGCATACTCGAAACCACACGCCGACGGAGGAACACCATGATGCACCTTGAAATTTTGCAAGTCCCGGACTGCCCGAACGTGCAGCTCCTCGAACAACGGATCGAGCACGTTCTCGCGGAGGAGTCCATCGATTGGGAACTGCGCCACGTAATCGTCGACGATCCTCGATCCGCAAGGCTTGCGGGCATGACCGGATCGCCGACGTTGCTCGTCGACGGCCGCGATCCGTTTGCCGAACCGGACCAGGTCCCCAACGTGTCATGCAGGCTCTATCGAGATTCCACGGGCGAGGTCGGTGGCGCTCCTACCGTTGCTGCACTGAGGGGTGCGTTCGGTATGGCTGCGCCCACAGCTGATGTAGAGGGCGATGAGTGAAAGTATCGGCCACCCACCGGTGGTCCCAACAGGGTCGTCTCCAGCAGCAGCCCCGGGGTTCCTCACAAGGGCGAGCTGACTCAACGGTCCTCCGTACTGCGCCTGCTCGAGTCTCGTCCGCCTGATCCCGCAGCTTGTACCGATTCCGAAACTCGAGACCACCACGGATACCGCCGACTCCGCACCTGATCCCGTCACCTGACATCTTCATCCCAATGCCAATCAATGCATGATCGCGCGCCCTCGGCATCACCCAGGAAGGCAGCTTTGAGCGGTCATACGTCCAAAAAAGACAGGTTGTGGCACCGATGCTGGGCATTTTCGTTACTGGAGCTTTCACGCGCACCTAACCGGAGGGAACCCTTCACCGGGTGCGCATTGCACGCCGTTTTTCATCTACGACCATCACTTCTTCATTGATCCGGCGGCGCAATGACCGGAACGCGATCGCAGAGATGGCGAATCCGAGCAGCACCGCCCCGAACAGTGCTAACACACCGGGGATTTCGAGTTCGAGTATGGCGTTGATTCCCATGATGATCACTGCGAGGCCGGCGATCAGGGCGAGTCGAACCGCGGTGTAGTACATCACCAGACGCACGAGCTTTGACCGTGCTACACGGTTGATCCGCGCCACGCGCGTCTGCGGTGCTTGATGGGCACCCAGTGCCGCAATTTCTGGGCTGACTGGTGGATTGATACGGCCCTTCGGAGCGGACTGGCGTTTCACGATGCTCGATTCTCGGGTTCGGATCCCGCCTCTGGTTGGCGGGGGCGACAGAACGAACCATATGTCTACTATGCACAATAGTAGTTCAGTGTTGTCCCGGTTCACCGCACCACGCTTGGAGGAAGTGCATGCAGGCACAGTCTCGGTGGTTCCTGCTCTTCCTGGTTGTGATCGGTCTTCTCGTCGTGGCGATCTGGCCTCGATCAACGTCAACCGAGACCCATTCCTCGACCCGGCCTCAAGTGCCTCCGGCCGCCCAGGCAGATGAAGATCGCGTCGACTCGGGGTTTTCCTCGAAGTCCGCGGCAGCAGCGGTTCCCTGTCCTGTGGCCCCGGCAGTACCGCCCGCTGGAGGAGAACTCCTGGGAATCAAAGCGACGTGTCTTGGCGAGAATACTGTGGTCGACCTCGGTGCAGCGCTGTCCGGGGAGCCGACCCTGATCAACCTCTGGGCCTCGTGGTGCGGGCCGTGCCGATCGGAAATCCCGGTCCTGAATGACTATGCAGGTACTCCGGGCTCCATCCGAGTAGTCGGGATCAACGTCCAGGACGACATGTCCACAGCACTAGCGCTTCTCACCGCTGCAGGCGTGCACTATCCCTCGTTCGCTGCGGTCGACGACATCGGAATTGCGCTATCGGCGCCGCCAGTTCTGCCGCTGAGCTTTCTCGTCCAACAAGACGGGTCCGTCGAACAGATTACAACCCCCATGGTTTTCGAAAACACTGACCAAATACGCTCCGCTGTAAGTGAGTTGATGAAATGAATGCCCCCGCACTCCCTCGCAAATCGAGACAACGCGTACTCGGAACACCGACCCGCATCCTCCCACTGGTCGCTATTCTCACTGCGATCGTCGTCGCCGCGAGTGGATGTGCAACCGGCACCGATGCAGTCGCTTCGGGTGCGAATTTCGATTTCGTGTCACCGGGAGGACAAACCGATATTTTGTACGACCCGCCCGAATCGCGAAACATGATCGGTGTATTGGCCGGACCTGACCTCATGGCCGACGGTAGCGATATTTCACTCACTGATTACGCCGGTCAGGTCGTCGTGATCAATCTGTGGGGGCAATGGTGCGCCCCGTGCCGGTCCGAGGCCGACGATCTCGAGCGCGCGTACGAAGCAACCGAAAGTCTCGGTGTTCAGTTTCTCGGGATCAACGTTCGAGATCCTCAACGAGACAAGGCCCAGGACTTCGTCGTCGACAACAACGTCAGCTACCCCTCGATCTACGACCCGTCGATGAGAACTTTGACAGCGCTCGGCGGAAACTATCCGACAAGCGTGATTCCCTCCACCTTGGTGTTGGATCGCAGACAGCGCGTCGCCGCTGTGTTTCTTCGCGCACTTCTCACCGAGGATCTGCAACCGGTCATCGAGCGCGTGGCGGCCGAGCGGTGAACGAACTCGCCCAAGGTGTCGGCTCCAGCTTCCAGACCGCCGCCTCGAGCGGCCCGTTACTGCTCGCCGTAGCAGCGTGCATTCTGGCCGGTCTGGTGTCGTTCGCATCGCCGTGCGTGGTGCCGCTCGTTCCCGGATATCTGTCGTATCTAGCCGGCATTTCCGGAGCTGATTCTCCAGCGGTGACCCGTGGCGACGAGACCTCGGAACCTGCAGGCAGATGGCGGGTGACAGGCGCGGCAACGATGTTCGTTGCCGGATTCACCGTGGTGTTCGTTCTCGCCACCGCATCGGTATTCGGCGTGATCAGCACCCTGCGCATCAACGAAGCGCTGCTCCAACGTGTGGGTGGTGTGATCACCATCGTGATGGGGTTGACATTCATCGGCCTTATTCCTGCCCTGCAGAAAGACGCACGATTCGCGCCGCGACGTATCTCCTCCCTTGCCGGCGCACCTTTGTTGGGGGGCGTGTTCGCGTTGGGTTGGACACCATGTCTCGGCCCCACTCTCGCAGGGGTTCTTTCGGTGGCGGCCGGAACTGAAGGCACGACGGCAGCGCGCGGGGTGCTGCTGATCGTCGCCTACTGTCTAGGACTTGGATTACCGTTTATCGTGCTGGCGTTCGGGTCGGTGAAAGCGCTCCGAGGCGTCGGATGGCTCAAACGCCATTCACGAACGATTCAGATCGTCGGCGGAATAATGCTCGTCGCTGTCGGTCTGGCACTGGTCACCGGTGTGTGGGGCATGTTCGTCGGCTGGTTACGCAACGAATTCGTCAGTTCGGTCGTGCTGCCGATATGACAGATAACGCCACCGCGGGAGGTCGCATCCGCCGCCTACCGAGACTGATTATCCGAGAAAGCGTTCGACTACTGCGCCACAATTGGCGCCGGTTGACGTCGATGAGCACCGCGCTCGTGCTCCTGTTCCTCTTGGCACTCGCAGCACTTCCCGGTGCTATGTTGCCTCAGCGAAATCTCAACGTACAGAAAGTTTCCCAGTACATCGCGGCGCAGCCAACCCTCGGCCCGCTATTCGACAAGCTGGAGTTGTTCGACGTCTTTTCCAGCTTCTGGTTCACTGCGATCTACGTCCTGCTGTTTCTCTCTCTCATCGGCTGTCTTGTTCCACGCCTGCAGGCGCATCTCGGCGCGCTTCGGAGCCAACCTGTACGAGCACCTCGGAATCTGTCCAGGTTGCCGCACCATTTCCACGGCGTAGTTGACATCTCGCATGACGAGGCCCTCACCAGAGTGCGGCAGTCGCTCAAGGGCTGGCGGGTAGCCGTCAGGTCCGAAAAGGATTCCGAGGTATCGGTTTCCGCGGAAAAGGGGTATCTGCGTGAGGCCGGGAATCTGGTGTTCCACTTCTCGCTGATCGGGTTGCTCGTCACCGTCGCGATCGGCAAGTTGGTGGGGTACGAGGGTTCGGTGATCGTCATTGCCGACGGCGGCCCCGGTTTCTGTAATACGTCACCTGCCGTGTACGACTCGTTCCGCGCGGGAAGTGCTACTGACGGCACGGGTCTCGCGCCCTTTTGCATCAAGGTCAACGACTTTTCCGCAGATTATCTCGATACTGGTCAGGCCGAAATGTTCACCTCCAACATTTCGTATCAGAGCGGGCAGGATATCGCGACCAATACCTGGAAAGACTATCGTCTTCGGGTCAACGAACCGCTGCGTACCGACGGTGCCCGTGTTTATCTGACCGGCCATGGGTACGCGCCGCAGTTCACCGTCACTTTTCCCGACGGACAGTCCCGTACCGAGACGATGCAGTTTCAACCGGACGATGCGGTCACGTTCCTGAGCAGTGGGGCGTTGCGGTTCGATCCGCCAGGTGGATCGTTTCCGAATCCGGACGAGCGCCGGAAGAATCAGATCGCCATCGAGGGACTCTTCGCGCCGACCGCTTCCTTCAGCGGGACGCTTCTGACTTCGTCGTTTCCCGATGCGCGTGACCCTGCGGTCGCGATCGACATCTACAAGGGCGATACGGGTCTGGACACCGGCATCCCGCAATCGATCTTCTCGTTGAACAAGGAAATGATCAACCAAGGAAGGCTGGTCAAACAAGATCGTGTGAACCTCCGCCCTGGAGAGACGCGGACTCTCACCGATGGAACACAGGTTCGGTTCGACGGCGCCAAGGAATTCGCCAATCTGCAGGTGTCGTACGACCCTGCGCAACAGTGGGTTCTCGTCTTTGCGATCACGATGATGCTCGGACTTCTGATCTCGCTCGTGATCAGGAGGCGGCGAGTGTGGATCCGCCTACGCCCGGGGACGGGACCGGAGCAGGCTGATCTCGAACTCGGTGGACTCGCGCGGACCGATCATGCCGGCTGGGGCGGCGAATTCGACGATCTCTGTGAGAAATTGTTGACTGACCAGCGCAGTTCTCCTTCTACGAGAGCGGGCCTGTGAGGGTCCTTTCGGTCGACCGTGCGATCACTGCCGACAGTGAATTAGATGCATGCCTGAAGAGTGGTCGCCCCAAACGGCACCACGGTGGGATCGCTTTGCGTCTCGCTCTTTCGGTGGGCGCTGGGTGGCTGCTGTTTCTCAGCTTTCCGCCGCGCACGCTGTGGTTTCTCGCCCCTGTAGCCATCGCCCTGCTGACCGTCGTTCTCCAGGGGCGCAGTCTCCGTGCGGGTTTCGGATTCGGCTATGCCGCGGGACTGGGATTCTTCGTTCCCTTGCTGCCATGGGTCGGAGCGTACGTGGGTGCAACGCCTTGGTTGGCGTTGGCGGCGATTGAAGCGCTCGCGTTCGGAGTGTTCGGCGTACTGGCGGTGGCCGTCGGCCACGCTCCGCTTTCCCCGGTGTGGATTGCGGGTGCATGGGTCACCGCAGAAGCACTTCGTAGCCGAGTTCCGTTCGGCGGTTTCCCGTGGGGGCGTTTGGCCTTCGGGCAGGCAGACGGCCCGCTGCTGCCGTTGGCTTCGATCGCGGGGGCGCCAGGTCTTTCCTTCGTGACTGCACTGATCGGAACACTCATCGCCTGGTCACTGGCTGGGCCCTTGAATGTTCGATGGCAAGCATTGGCGAAAGGTGGCGCTTGCATCGTCCTCATCTTTGTGAGTGCATTGGTGACCGGTTCTCCCGGTGCCGCCCCTGACGAGGTCGTCACTGCGACCGTCGTTCAGGGCAACGTGCCGCGACTCGGCCTCGATTTCAACGCCCAACGCCGAGCTGTGCTCGACAATCATGTTGCCCGCACCGAACAACTCGCAGCTGAGGTCACAGCGGGCCGAGCAGCCCGGCCACGACTTGTCATCTGGCCCGAAAACGCTTCGGATATAGATCCTTTGACGAATCGGGATGCGGCGGATCGACTGGACCGAGCAGCCCGTTCTATCGGCGCCCCGATCCTGGTCGGTACGGTCCTGCAGGGCGAGCCAGGAACATCGATCAACAGTGCCATGGTCTGGGATCCGACGGACGGCCCTGGGCAGCAACACATCAAGCGGCAGCTTGTGCCCTTCGGGGAGTACCTGCCGCTCCGATCGATCGTTAGTGCGGTGTCGTCATATGCCGATTCTGCGGGCAATTTCGTTGCCGGGAACGGGAACGGCGTCGTCGACCTCAACGGAATTCAGGTAGCTGTTGCCACGTGTTACGAGGTGGCCTTCGACGATCTGGTGACCGAGTCCGTCAAGGCAGGAGCCACCGTCATCGCGGTTCCCACCAACAACGCGACCTTCGGCCGGACCGAGATGACCTTTCAGCAGCTGGCCATGTCGCGGGTGCGGGCGGTCGAACACGGCCGCAGTGTGCTGATCGCAGCAACCAGCGGTGTCAGCGCAATCATCACGCCAGCGGGTGTGGTGCGTCAACAGAGCGAGATCTTCACAGCACAAGCATTGACCGACGAGATCGCCGTTCGCTCCGATCTCACGTTGGCAACACGTGTGGGTTCGATTCCGGAACTCGCGTTGTCTGCGATCGTGCTTTCTCTCGCCGCTTCGGCACTCTTCAGAGGCATGTACCGGGTTCGGCGGGGTGAAAGAACGAGAACATGAATTACTATGCATGATAGTAATTCAGTGTCGGTGCCAGTGCACAAGCGAAACGAGTTCACCAATGACGATTTGTACGGCGGCAATGAACCTGCCCGAACGTGGTACAACGCGATGGGACCGATCGCGAGCAACTTCGGACCCATCACGCTACCCCCGCTGGACCAGAAATATGTTCGCGGTTCGGCCGGGGATCAGGTACCCGACGTGGTCGGGATGACCGAGTCCGCCGCAACATCTCTGTTGCAGAACGCCGGGTTCAAAGTGACGGTCTCCCTCACGTCAAGTCCGAGCGCGAGAGGGACAGCAACCGCGACAGCTCGGTCGGGAGCGGCACTTCCGGGCTCCACCATCACCCTGTACATAAGTGACGGATCCTCGACACCGAGCACCACCACGACGAGCCCATCACCGTCAGATACCCCAGGCCCACGATAAGCCCGGGTGCGCCACCATGATGCTTCGGCGATCCCCACCCGGTGGGGACTGCCACCGCACGCGCTCATCATGAACTCGATTCCCGTCGAGGACCTCGGATCCCGGTTGTGGCGAGCAGAAATCGCTCCGGAATACGGAACATGCGGAGTGCTTCCCTATGTGCCGCCCGCTCCCGCATTCAAAAAACATGATTCGATCGTAACTACATTCTAAGTAAATGACTTTCGATAAAACGGCATCGAAATTCCGCCCCACCGACTAGTAGATCGTTTCGGACATCAGATGGGAGGGTCCTCACGAATTCACGAGCCGTCTGATCGCCTCGGCGGCCTCCCTGATCTTGGCGTCGGATTCGGCGCCCCCTCTTGCGGCGGCATCGACGACACAATGACTGAGATGGTCTTCGAGCAATTCCATAGCTACTGCATGCAGCGCTTTTTTCATCGCCGATATTTGGGTAAGGATGTCAATGCAGCACCTTTCTTCTTCAACCATTCGCTGCAGCCCTCGCGACTGACCCTCAATACGCTTGAGGCGTTTGAGGTACAAGTCCTTTGCGCTGATGTATCCGTGGGTCGCATAGTCACGACGGCCTGGACCAACCGGATTAGTTGTGCCCACGAGATTCCCCTGGTCTCGTCGCCCGTAGTGGGCCAGACGCGAAATCACGTCGTCTCCATGGTGGGCGACAATCGATTGGACCTGCCCTGGCTACGGTGTAGTGCAGCAGTGGCACACACGAAGGCACGTTGAGCAGCATCCCGTCTGTATGGGCGCTTCGCCAACTGCAAGATCTCCGGGTAAGTGACCACACGAGAAGAACTCTCAATCATTCCTGCCACCAGGGCTAGGCAGTACCGCTGCACCCGCCCTGTGTTCAAACTTCCTGCCCACCGCCGGTTGCGCCACCAATGACGCGATGCGCCGTCATCCCGTCGACCCGTGCGTGGGACCAGACCAATTGCACCTCCCTGCCGTATCAGATCAGGGGCTTCGACGGCGAGCATTTCCCTTGCACTAGACCATTGCAGGGGGTGAATTCGCAGCCAGCCAACACCCTCATCTACTATGCATCTTAGTAGATAAGGTACCAGTCGCCCGGAAATGTTGCCATCCCTTCGAATACAGGACGAGACACCCAGATGCCCAATAGTCGTCGTGCGCGAACGTCCCCAATCGTGGGGCTCGTCGGCGCCGCTCTCATCGCCGTTTCTCTTGCGGCTTGTTCGACGCAGGGAAACGACGACAAGGCCGGCCAGTCCATCGTCCCGCCCATACCAGGGGTGGAGCTCACACCCGAACTTGACCATCTGCACGGGTTGCATATCAACGCCGATGGCACCATCTTGGCGGGTACGCATCGCGGACTGTTCGCGATCGGAGATTCGGGCGACACAGTGCGAGTGGGTGATTCCGACGACGATTTGATGGGGTTGGCGGGCGTGGCGGGCAGTGACACGCTCTTTTCCTCAGGGCACCCGGGACCGTCCAGTACCGCAGCCAACCCACTTGGCCTACGCACCAGCAACGACGGCGGCCGAACCTGGACGGATAGCTCGCTCGCGGGACAGGTCGACTTTCATTCTCTGGTTACAGATGGCACGACACTCGTCGGCTTCGACGGGGCCAGAGGTGTCACGGTGTCGAAGGATCAGGGAAAGTCGTGGGAATCCGGCGGTGCCCTGGGTGTGGCGTCCCTCGCTCTCACCGAGAGTGGGACATGGGCTGTCACCTCGTCAGGGCTGCAGTACAGCAGCGACGACGGGCGCACCTTCACAAAGTTCGCTGGAGCGCCGTCCATGGTGCTGATCGCGGGCTCCTCGGATGCACTGTGGGGGGTCGATCAAGATGGATTCGCCTGGCGGAGCAGGGAGGGAAAAGGCTGGGAGAAGCGCGCTAATGTCGGAGCAGTCGAAGCGTTGACTGCGGCGAGTTACGACAGCGCGTACGCGGCGACTTCTCAGTCTCTGTATGCCTTGAACTGACCTGAACATGTCGTTGTTCGTTCGAATGTTCCAGAGCATCACACTTGTGCTCGTTGCGGGAGTCCTTGTGGTTCTGGGCGCCGGCATCGCCAACGCTCACCCCACGCTGCTCTTTACCGAACCTGGCTCGGAGACTGCCGTTTCCGAGCCTCCGCAAGCCATCACCCTGATCTTCAACGAACAAGTCACCGCCGGGACCGATGCGATCAAAGTCCTGGACGGCGCAGGCCGTGAGAGCCCGATGGAGGCAGCAGAGTCGTCCAAAGGTGGCCGTGCAATCACTTCCCGGCTCTCGGATGCTCCGTCGCCGGGCACCTACACCGTCCGGTGGCAAGTGATCGGCGCAGATGGTGACCTCGTCGAGGAAGACTTTCGGTTTGCCGTCGGCCTCGCTTTGACCGACAGCGGCGGTGGCGGTGGCGACGACAGCGCCTCGACCTCGTGGACGGAAACCGTGCTCCGGTGGCTGCTGTTCGTCGGGTTCGCCCTCGCGCTCGGGACACTTGTCGCGGAGAGATTGTCGTCTGTACCGCACGCCGAGAACCCTTCGTTGAAGAAGTTGCGCACCTGGTTTCCGGCCGGCGCTTGTATTGCTTTGGTAGGTGTTGCAGGCCTTATGGTTTCGCTCGCCGCTTCGTCCAGCGTTGCTGCGCTATGGCAAGAACGTGCGGGCATCATCTTGCTCGTAGAGACGTGTGGGCTCATGTTGGCCTTGGCGCTGAAAGCCGCGGGGAGCCCCAGACTTGCGAGCGCAGCCCTTCTGCTGGTCATTGCCGCCGAAGGGCTGCGCTCGCACGCAAACGTCGTCGCTCCCGGATGGGGCGCGTTTCTCACCGCCGTTCATCTCGCGGCAGCGGCAATCTGGGTCGGCGCTTTGCTCCACACGGTTCGCACTGCATTCGCGTGGCGGGGTCAGCATGCCCCGGTTCGGTGGGTCGTGGCCGGTTACACACGACTTGCGCTGTGGACCTTCATCGTCGTCGTGACCACCGGTACGATCTCGGCATTGTTGCTGATCCCCGTTGCCGCAATGTTTTCCACCCCGTACGGGCAACTTCTGACGGTCAAACTACTCTTCGTCATCGCCGCCTCGGGTGTGGCGATATCTGCACGGCGGACGATGCGCAGAACTGAACAAGTGGGCAAACTGCGCAATCAGATTCGTATCGAGAGCATCCTCCTGATCTCCGTGCTCGCCATCAGTGCTGCATTAGTCTCGACGGCGCCTGCCAATTCACCCGCCCAGCCGGGACCACCTGCAGCCATCGGTCCGGTTCTGCCGCTGGGAACATTGGCTGGACAGATTGGGGTGAGCGTCGCCGCCAGCGAAGGGCAGCTGGTGGTTCGACTGTCGACTCCGCGCCGCGTCGACTACTACGCTCAGGAACCGGACCAGGAATACACCTTGATCGGCGCACTGCGGGCGAGCGGGCAGAACACTTCCCTTCCCTTGCGCGGGTGCGGATCCGGATGCTTCGTGGCGCAAGCCGATTGGCCACTGGGTGAAAGCATGCTCACGCTCGAGGCCGCGGCGACAGGGTGGCTGGGCGGGACGGTCAGCATGTTAATTCCATGGCCTGTTCAGTCCGGGGACACCGATCTCGCTCGAGCCGTAGATATCACCCGCACTCAGAAGAATCTGACCTTTTACGAATCGGTGACCAGTGATGCCGCAAACGTCGGACCCGAACCTCAGCAACTAAGTCTGTCCAGCGAGTTCTTCCTCGCCCAGGAGCCGTATGCGGACGGGACTGCGCCCATCGCGGTGCGCTTACCCAGCGCCGGACGGCAACTCCGTCTGGCATTGGGCTATCCGGCTGCGGGTATGAACGTACTGCTCGACCTCGACCAAACTGGACGAATAGTTTCCGAAACACTAAGCGATGCAAAACATCTCATCACCCGCACCTTCGTCTACCCCGAAGTGAACTGATGGGGGAGAACTGACGAGATATTCACGTCCAGTGAACTGTCACCGTGCAATAGGAACGGAAGCTGCGATGATCTCCCCTTACTCGTTCATTCACCCCTGCCAGTTCTGTCGCACCCGCGCACTGGCCGCGCCCAGGCCTTCGAAATTCCTACGGCATACGCAGGGTGACGAACCGGTAGCGGTGGCTCTGGCCTGCAGTCTGTTCAACCACTCATCCCCTGCTGTCGCTTGTCTTGATCACCGCAACCTTCTGATTGCAGGTTCCACCGTCACCTCGCTGGTCCTGCCCGGCGCGCACGACACCACGCTGATCACCGCGACAGTCGTCATCGAGCGCGAAGACAAGGATCATACCGGCACGCGTGAGTGGAGGGTTGCACGTTCCCCTGTTGCCGCAGACGTGCATCGTGCACGACACCTTGCCCCTACACAACCAACTGTCGGCGCTGCGGATACGACAGACGCTCATAGCGGAACTACTGACCATCCGAGTCGACGGCCCCTCCCCAGAAGAATTTTTTGCACAACAACACATTCCAGGAGAAAAATATGATGCTTACACGTGCTGTTTCCACACGTATCGCAGTCTCAGCGGGGTCTGCCGCCGGTCTGATGCTGATCGCCGGCTGCGGCGGCCATGACATGAGCCAAATGTCGAGCAACGACAGCGGAAACATGTCCAACTCCTCCGCGGCCTCGCAGCCCAACGGCGCCAACAGCGCGGATATGCAGTTCGTCGCGATGATGTATCCACATCACGCACAGGCCGTCGAGATTGCAAAGATGGTTGACAGTCGCACCACCAATCCTCGAATACTCGAACTCGCCGCTTCGATCCAAACCGCTCGCGGGCCCGAAATGGATCAGATTGCAGCGCTCATCGAACAATGGGGTCAACCTACGTCCGACGCCACCTCCCCTGTGGACTCCATGGATGGAATGGACCACGGCGGGGTTGATTCAGGAATGATGTCCCAGCAGCAGATCGCTCAATTGGAGGGGCTGCGCGATGGGGACTTCGACACCGCGTGGCTGAAGATGATGATCGAACATCACTCCGGCGCGATCGCGACGGCCCAATCGGAACTATCCGATGGCGACAACGCCGACGCCAAGCAATTGGCTACCGATATCATCGCCGCACAGCAGTCCGAGATCACCGCGATGCAAGCACTTTTGCAACAGAACTGATCCGGAAACTGGCGAGTGGCTAGGCCTGTCCGTCGAAGCCTCTCTTCTCGTTGTCCGCTCTGATCTTCCATCTGATTACTTGCGTCCCTTGCGAATCACTGTCTTCGTCGGCGCTCCCCACCCACTGACGTGAAGGAACAATTATGGCCTCAACACGGCATACAGGGTTAGTCGTCCTTGTCCTTATGGTCGCAACGCTGACAGGATGCACCTCCACAGCACCGCAGTCCGCACCGAGTGACACGGGTGCGCCCGCCGAGAACGACTCTCCTGTCTCCGCGCTGGTGATGACTCCTTCCGGGGGGACAGATACCGTCAACCCCCTTGATCCGGTCACGGTGGAATCTGTTGGCGGGAGGCTCGACTCGGTAGTGCTCACCGAAGTGGGCGGGGCTGTGGTCGATGGCATCTTCACCCCTGACCGGCAGGTGTGGAAACCCGGCGCGTCCTTGGACTACGGGAAGACCTACACGATGACAGCGTCAGCCACCCAAAACGATGGCTCACGTCTCGATCAGTCCAGCACCTTCTCCACAGTCAAGCCGCGGAACCTGACCAAACCATCCTTCGTGACGGCCGGGGGTAACCTCCTCACAGATGGTGGCACTTTCGGGGTAGGGATCGTTATTGTCACGCATTTCGACGAGCCGATCCTCGATCGTGCAGCGGCGGAGAAAAGCCTGACTGTGCAAACGTCGGTGCCGCTCGAAGGCTCGTGGTACTGGGTGGATGACCAGAATGTTCACTGGCGACCTCGTGCGTACTATCCCCCCGGCACCGAGGTCACGGTCCGGGCTGCGGTCTTCGGCGTCCCGCTCGGTGGCGGACTGTTCGGACAGGAAGACGCCACGACTGCATTCACCATCGGCGACTCGCATATCGCCGTCGCCGACGATACGACCAAGCAAGTGACGGTCACGAGCAACGGCAAAACTGTGCGCACTATGCCGACATCGATGGGCATGGGAGGAACCGAGCTCGTCAACGGCCAAACGATCTCCTTCTGGACCCAACCAGGCATTTACACCGTCCTCGATCAGGCCAACCCCGTGATCATGGACTCGTCGACCTACGGACTTCCCGTCAATTCCCGGCTGGGGTACAAGGAAAAAATCAACTACGCCACCCGAATAAGCACCGACGGAATTTACCTTCACGAACTCGAAGACACAGTCTGGGCGCAAGGCAATACCAATGTTTCACACGGCTGCTTGAACCTCAGTCGCGCCAATGCTCAATGGTTCTATGATTTTTCGCTTCCCGGAGATGTCGTGGAGATACGCAATACCGGCGGCGCCCCTCTCGAATTGTGGCAGAACGGCGACTGGAGTGTGCCGTGGGACCGATGGTCGGAAGGCAGCGCGCTGTAAGACCTGTCGCCCTGCCGGCAAACGATGCTGAATCGCAAACAGAAGCTCCGCGCGAGACGTTCTCCCGTAGTCGACGCGAAAGTGCTGGATAAACCTTTTGACACTGTCAGAGCTGACAGGGGTTCGGCAGATCGTCACGGGAGGAGGTCGCCAGACACCGCCGCCGTATCGGGGCGGCGACGGGAAGCAGAACAGATAGTATTTCTACAGGGCTTCGGTTCGCCGTCTCGGCAACCTCCAGCGTGCAGAGTCGACACGACACCCTCATCGAGCGGTCCCACATCACTGTGACCGACGAATCACCGACAGCGCTGGTTGGGCCCCGTACGAAAGCGACGGAGGTTGCAGGTTGGGCACTCGCACGGTGCGGTGACGAATGCAGCTCTACGAGGAGGAAAAATGCAAGGTCTGGGAGAGCTCGAGGCGCTGGTGATGGATGTGCTGTGGCGCTCCACCGAACCGGTCCGTGTGCGCGACGTCATCGACGGCCTCGATGACGACCGTGAACCGGCGTACACGACGGTGATGACCGTCATGGACAATCTTCATCGCAAAGGTTGGGTGCATCGTCAGCGAAACGGGCGCGCGTACTGGTACGAAGCCACGCGAAGCCGCGAGGAAGCGGCAGCTGACGGGTTGCGCGCACTTCTCGAATCCACCGGAGACCCGACCGGGGTCCTGTTGCATTTTGTTCGCGGGACATCCGACGTCGAATCGAAGATCCTGGCGCGTGGATTGCGTGAACGAGGCAAGAAGTGACAGCCGTCCTCGCGTGGGCGGTCGGTGGCCTTCTCGTTGCCGCACTCTCCCCGCTGTTCCTCGGATCGATGATGCGTCGCGGCGTTGATCCGCATGTCGTCCTCGTCTTGTGGGGCGCTCTGGCACTCGGAACTGTAGTGAGTATCAGTGTCCCGGTGATCTTGAGCCTTTTACCCAGTCACGGTGGTGTCTCGTCGCTGATCGAATTCGCCCACAGCTGTTGGCTCGCCCTTCACGACGACGCGCCGGCCAGGCTCGAGACGGCGGTGGGTGTACTCGGTGGGTCAGCCCTGGTCATCGGGGCGGTGCGAGGCACCGTCCATCTGTTCAGCTTCTCCCGCACTCGCCGCGAGCTACACCAGCAGCACCTCGGGTTGCTGCGCATTCTGGGGGGTGCACGGTCCTCGTCACTGCTCTGGCTCCCGGTTTCTGTGCCCTTCGCCTACAGTATCGCTGGGCGCCCCGCGCTTGTAGTTGCGAGCGACGGATTGAGAGATCAACTCGACACCGAGGCTCTTGCTGCAGTACTCGCACATGAACGAGCACACATCACGGGGCGGCACCATCTGCTCGTCAGCGCAGCTCAAACGCTCGCCTACGCGTTTCCGTGGCTTCCGATCATGCGATCTTCGCCCCCATTGGTCCGTGCGTTGGTGGAAATCGAAGCCGACTCCCGAGCCGTTCGTCAGCATGGGCGCGAATCCGTGCACCGCGCACTCTGCAGTATGACACCTCACGAGGTGCCCGTGGCGGCTCTGGGAATAGCGCAGGATTGCCTGGCGTTGCGACTTGATCGTCTGTCCTCCCACCGCACCCACCACCCGGCGCCCATTCGCTACCTCCGCACCCTTGCTGCCTGCGGAACGGCGATCGTCCTACCTGCGGCGCCTCTTCTGGCGCTACTGGGTGCGATGGCGATGGCTTCATGCGCAGCAGGTGCTTGAAACAGTGCGAAACCGGGTCGTGGACGAACAAGGAGTCCGGCCCGCAGGGGGCCAGTGCTCAAGGCCGGTTCACCCCCTCCTCGAACTGAACCGGCCTCATGCACCGAACGCGGCGCCAATCGAATTGGCCAGATCCCGCGCGAAACTTGATTCGTGGCCATCCCAATTTTCGTGAGACTCACCTTCTGCGCACGTGGCATCGGCAGAAAAGCGCAAAAGGCTACTACTCTGGGTCACGATCACACCACGCCCAGCAGAATCGTCGCGACGATGACAATTCCGCATGCCGCGCTGGTCAGAAGCCGCCCGCGCCGTGTATGAGGGTCCGCACGATAGGGGAACAACCCTTGACGGACCCACGTGTAGATAGCCGCGGCGACAACGAATACTGCTCCGTCATAGGGCGTTTCGGTGCCGTAGAGGACGAAAATCAGTGTCGCGAGGCCGATGATCAAGCCTGCGAACGCTTCGATCAGTTGCACGGGGATTCGGCGCACCGCGAGAGTCCGGTCCGAAGCCCACATTCCCCATCTCGACCTGGTAGGTCGACCCGAACAGCATCCTGTCAAAAAGCATCCCGGGCGCCCGATCGCAATCCCGAGAAACAACCCGGGCGTTGTCATGTCCAGTAACACACCGACGCCCAGACCGAAGGCTGCTCCGCCGAGCACCAATACCGCGAGCGACACCACCAAAAATCCTTGTATGCATGCGCCGGCAGAGACGAATTTTCGAAGGCTCTGGCGGTGAAGTGCCAAGTACCAGAGCTTCGCACCCACGTAGCCGAGAAGGCAGCCGAGGATCGAAATGAGAACTGCCGCAGTGGCGTTCTCGCTCATACGGGTCAAGAGCAGTGCCTGCATGACGATGGCGAACACTGCACCCAAACCGACCAACAGCGGCCACGTCCAGAGTCGCACGCCGGGCCCGTGCACCAATGGCGCTGCGGTAGTCCAGGCCGTGGCGGTCTGCGGAGCTGCGATGTCGAACTGCCCGGTGGTGTCGTCCGGAGTTTCGATGCGCTCGGCACTGACAGTCCAACTACCAGTGGCGATTCCGCGGATTCTCGCAGTCACCGCGAAGCGTTCCCCCGCTGGAACACCGTTGACGTGGGTGACCCTCTCGAAACGTTCCGGTTCGCTGCCCGGGCTGTTGCGGGCTCCTCGGAACAGAATCGACAGATCGGAAGTAACCTCGGGCGATTCTCCCCAGTACGTTGCTGCGAGCCCCTGTGGTTCTATCTGCGTGAACGCTTCAGCGCACCCACCGCCGGGCGCAGCGAGTTCCGTTGCAGCGGTCGACTCGTCGTCACCCAATGGCCGGGCAACGCGTTCAGTGCCCGATGGCTTGGTGGGCATCGCCTTTTCGGCGATGGCCGGCGCCGGCGGTGCTTGAGCCAAGGCCGAGGCTGGCGTCGGCGCTGCTTTACTCAGATACGCCGCTGCGGCCGCTGCGGCCAGTTCTTCCACGGCACTACCGGCCGGACTGGGCCTAGCACGGGGTGTTGTGCCGACTTCGTCGTGCGGTCGTGAAGTGGGGTTCCGCTTCGGTGACGTGGCGCGTCGGGCTCGACTCTGCGTCGTAGACCGCTGTTTCGCGCGGGTTTTGGTTGATTTTTTGCTCACCGTCGCCCCAATCTCTCGGTTGGCGCGGATGCCCACCGAACTACTAAGGTCGATAGTAGCTGAACTACGAACCTGGATAGTAGGTAGAGGTCGAGCGCGAACGCGCGGGTGGGCACTGCGGCGAGACGAGGCGCTTCGAGGCCGAGCCGAGGAATATGGGAATTCCATGGTGCCGCAACGATCTTGGGCACACTCAAGAAGGACCTGGAAAGGACATCGAACGTCAACCGGCAATCGCGCGGACAGTGTAGTAGTTTGCGAGACTGGATAGGCTCCTTGTTCACCATGTTCGGAGACCGGGCACGGACTACTGGGTACGACTGCGGCAGACCCGGCGGCTGATGCGGGACTGGGCGTAGGGATCGCACTACGTTGCAGCAAGGGTGTGCAAAGTATCGAAGCGAACAATCACATCTAAGGGATCTGCAAAATGGAAGCTGACGCGATGCGCAACCACCGCCTGGTGGATTTGCCGACCAATGGCGCGGTGTTCGAAACCTCTCGGCCGGTACGGACGGGAGATATCGACGTCTCCGGGACGGTGC
The DNA here is from genome assembly GCF_024436645.1 of Rhodococcus sp. T9N. Classification (NCBI taxonomy): domain Bacteria; kingdom Bacillati; phylum Actinomycetota; class Actinomycetes; order Mycobacteriales; family Nocardiaceae; genus Rhodococcus; species Rhodococcus sp. T9N. Next base: position 54,071 of record NZ_JAMSKS010000020.1, read on the forward strand.
GACTCGATGGCGTTGCACGTTATCTGCAGGACATCGGTTTCGACGATCTCGATGCGAGCGGCGCAGCGGCTGCCCACCCGGTGTGGGTCGTGCGCCGCACAGTCATCGATGTCATTCGTCCGGTCAGCTGGCCGGCTCGTGTGCGCATGCGCAGATGGTGCTCGGGGTTGTCGAGCAGGTGGTGCACGATGCGTGTCCGCATCGAATCCGACGGCGGCGGCTTGATCGAGACCGAAGGATTCTGGATAAATCTCAATCCGGTCAACGGGATGCCTTCCAGGATCGAAGAGAGTTTCATGGCCGGACTCGGTTCGACCGCCAACGATCACCGATTGAAGTGGAAACCCTGGCACACCGCTCATCCGGGCGATGGGGAGGAAACGACATTCGTCTTACGATCGAGCGATATCGATCCGTTCAACCACGTCAACAACGCCACGTATTGGCAGCCTGTCGAAGACCTGATCAGAGATTGGGCCGGACCCCGAAATCCACTCCCCTACCGAGCGATTCTCGAATATCGCTCTCCCATCACCGCGGGAAACGACGTGACCGTGCGGTATCACAGTTCAGGGGAGAGCCTGAGTAGTTGGTTCCTGGTCTCGGGTTCGGTGTGCGCGAGTGCCTACGTCACAGCGATCGAAGTGTAAGTCCCCGGGCCGGGTCACCTCTGCGCTCTGGTCTCTTGAATCGTCATTGATCGGTTCACCTCACGAGTTCTTGACCAGGTGTGCCGGTAGCGGCGGGGTGAGTGGGTGTTCCCGGAGCGTTTCCATTACCTCGAATGTCGCGTCGAATGTCACGCATCGACAGTTCCCCGGCAGTCGATGTGCCGCCCTTTCGGACGATGTACTGGCAACGCGATAACGAAGGTGGTGCCTTGCCCGGCTCCGTCACTCGCGGCGGTGATCTGTCCACCGTGTGCTTCGACGAGTGCTTTCGCGATGGACAGTCCGATCCCTGCCCCTCCGTGAGCACGATCGCGTGCTGCGTCGGCGCGATAGAAACGCTCGAACAGATAGGGGAGGTGCTCGGCGGCGACTCCATCGCCTTCGTCGGTGAGTGTGAGGATGAACCGATCCCCTTTCACCCGTCCCCGCACCTTCACTGTGCTCTGTGATCGACTGTGGCGCAGTGCGTTGTCGAGCAGATTGCTCAACACTTGCCCTATGCGCTCCGGGTCCAGCCACACCGACGGCAGATTTCCGGGGACGTCCACGCTCAGAATGACTGCTTTCGTGTCGTATCGTTCTTCGTGCGCCGCTACCGCTGAGCTCACCAGTACCTCAGGTCTGGTCCATGTCGGTTCGATTGCAGCTCGATTCGTCTCGGCATCGGACAGCGCCGAGACGTCGCCGGAAAACCGTGCCAGACGTCGGGTCTGATCTCTGAGCATCGCAATGGTGTGATCATCGAGAGCTTCCACTCCGTCTTCGAGCGCTTCCATGAATGCTTCGAGAACAGCTACCGGCGTCCGGATCTCGTGCGCGAGATCTGCCAGCAACCGTCGACGCATCGACTCGGCAGACTCGAGACGGACCGCCATTTCGTTGAAGGCCGTCGCAAGTGCGTCGAAGTCGTCACCGAGCTGCGGCGGCGGGACTCTGGCCGCGTAGTTTCCCGCCGAGACTGCCGTGGCGGCAGTTGACACCGCAGTCACCGACCGCTGCAGCCGACGACTGAGATACCAGGTCACAGCCAGCGCGCACAACGCAGCTGCGCCGATCGCCACGGACAACGAGACCGCAGTTGCCGAGCGATATGCCTGCTCGGCATGCATTTGCTCCTCAGACATCGGAGGCACGCCCGCGCGGCGCAGATGCTCGCGGAACAAACTCGGACCGACAGTGACTGCAACGACCCATGAGGTGGCCGCTCCTGCCACCAAGACCAGCGTTTGGGCCATCAACAAACGCACGCCGACACCGAGTCCTCGGCGGGTACGCCCCTGATGAGACGAAAGTTCTTCCAGGGTAGTCATTTTCCGGAACCCATTCGGTACCCGATGCCGCGCACGGTATTGACATACAAAGGCGCGGCGGGATCATCGCCGAGTTTGCGGCGCAGATGACCGATATGAACATCGACAAGATGTTCGTTCCCCGTCCACGCAGGACCCCACACTGCTTCGATCAGTTGCCGACGGCTGAACGCCATCCCCGGCCGAGCGGCCAATGCCGCCAACACGTCGAATTCCGTCCGAGTCAGCAGAACCGGTTTCTCGGCGACCGAGACCTCTCGCCCGGCAACGTCGATCCTGAGCACCCCGAACGTCATTGGCGGACTCTCCTCGTCTCGGGTTACCGCTCTCGCAGTTGTACCGTGCGCGACTCCGCTGCGGGGTCTGCGCATCATCGCGCGGATCCTCGCTACCAACTCTCGGGGGCTGAACGGCTTGCTCATGTAATCATCGGCACCGACAGAAAGCCCGACGATGGTGTCCACTTCCTCACTGCGAGCAGTCAGCATCACCACGTATGCATCCGAAAATGTACGAAGTTCCCGGCATACCTCGATGCCGTCGATACCGGGCAACCCGAGATCGAGGACCACCACATCAGGATCGACCTCACGTGCCAGGGCGAGAGCGTCGAAACCGTTGTAGGCCACACTCACCTCGAATGACTCTCGTTCGAGGTAACTCGAGATGATCGAGGCCAGTGGGCGTTCGTCGTCGACGACCAGTGCCCGAAAACCTGCGTACCCGTCGGTTGACCGTGTTGACGTACTGTCCATGCCACCATCGTGGACTGCTCAGTCGCCGCTGCGCACGCGATACACGGTATGCGGTCACCTCTTCAGCGAATCTTCATAGAAAGCACACCGATCCCAGAGGGTTCGGCGAGCACTGTCGAAGGTGAGGAGAGTGAACGGACATGATGTGGTGGAGCGAGAATTCGGGTTATGGAATGGGTTGGGTCAGCTGGATTCTGATGGCGCTGGCGATGATCGCATTTTGGGGGTTGGTCATTGCGGCCCTACTTGCTTTGTTTCGTCCCAGGCGCAGTACCCGCAGCGAACTCCGTGGTACGAATGCGCAGCATCTGTTGGATGAGCGCTACGCCCGCGGCGAGATCGACGATGACGAGTATCGCTCCCGCAGTGAAGCTTTGGATCGATCCTCTCGTCGACACGAGAGTCGTTGACCTCTGCCGCACGCGCGCCCCGGGCTCGGTGGCGTATCAGTTCCGTTTCTCCACAACGACTAGACAAGGACAATCACAATCATGGCTATTGCGCCGTTCACAGGATCGGCTTTCAGTCGACGTACGTTTCTCGCCGCCACGGCGGCGGGGGCGGGTGGCCTGGCGTTGACCGCATGCACCACCAGCGGATCGTCCAACCCGAACCCCCCGCCGTTCGACAAGAATGCCATCACGTCCGCTGAGGCAGCGCGCCCGCATACCGGTCGCACCGTGGACTACACGCTCAATCCGCAGGGTGCCGATATCGATCTCGGCGGCATCACGGTGCGCACTCTGGCATACGGCGACAGTGTTCCCGGTCCGTTGATTCGCGCGAATGTCGGTGACGAGTTGGCGATCACCGTCAACAACGGACTCGATCATCAGACATCGGTGCATTGGCACGGCATCGCGCTTCGCAACGACATGGACGGCGCCATGCCGGCAAGCCCGAACATCGAATCGGGGCAGAACTTCACATACCGGTTCTCAGTACCTCATTCGGGAACGTATTGGGCTCACCCGCATGTCGGTCTCGACACCGACTACGGCCTGTATCTCCCCATCGTCGTCGACGACCCCCGCGAGCCCGTCGACTACGACGCCGAATGGATCGTGGTTCTCGACGACTGGACGGATGGAGTCGGCACGAGTCCGCAACAGATCCTCTCCGACCTTCAGTCCGGAAACGGCATGGGTTCGATGGGCGGATCCGGGATGGGCAACATGCCTGGCATGGGTGGAATGAACCACGGGTCGGCCGAAACCACGCTGCCCGCCACCTCGGGTGGCCCTAACTCGGTAGAATCAAGCGCTCTGCTCGGTGGGGACGCGGGTGACGTCAGCTATCCGTACTATCTGATCAACGGGCGGATAGCTTCTGCACCGACAACTTTCTCGGCCGCTCCCGGTCAGCGTGTGCGTATTCGCATCATCAACGCGGGTGCGGATACCGCTTTTCGAGTCGCCCTTGCCGATCACGTGATGTCCGTGACCCATACGGACGGTTTTCCGGTCGTACCGACAGAAGTCGATGCGCTTCTCCTCGGCATGGGTGAGCGCTACGACGTGATCGTCACGGTCAAGGACGGTGTATTCCCGCTCGTCGCCGCGGCCGAGGGTAAGAACGCTCAGGCTCGGACGCTGCTGCGTACAGGCTCGGGCGCTGCGCCCGACGCGTCGTTCCTCCCTCGGGAATTGGCAGGTCGAGTGGGCACGGTCGAGTCGTTCACTGCAGCCGAAAGTGTCGTTCTGCCGCGAAGCGATGGCACCGGTGTCGATCTCGTGGCAGACCTCGGGGGGGACATGATGAGCTACCAATGGACGATCAACGGTCGGAACTACGACCAAACCGAACCTCTGACCGTCAAAGAAGGGGACCGAGCCCGGCTCACGTTCACCAACATGACGATGATGTGGCATCCCATGCATCTGCACGGGCATACGTTCCAAGTGGTCAAAGGTGACGGCGGTGTCGGCCCTCGTAAGGACACAGTCATCGTTCGTCCGATGGAATCTGTCGCTGTCGATCTCATCGCCGACAACCCGGGCGACTGGATGCTCCACTGCCACAACGGATATCACCAGGAGTCGGGTATGATGACCCGCTTGGGCTACATCGTCTGACACGTGGAGACGTCCGAACACACGATCACACCAGCACGGGAGGCGCGACCTGATTGGGCCGGCATCTCATTCGATGCCTCTTCCTACCCCGTTCGGCGAGGTGAGATTGTGGCCGCCCCGGCATCGGGTCAGCGTCCCGGAATCCCCGGCCTCTGCCCTGCCGCTGGACTGGGATCGAAATCCCGCGAACGGCGCAACTGCCCATGGCTCCGGTGTACACCTGGCGACACTCCACGGGCGCTCGAAATTCGACGTTCTCTGCGCGGGCGAATACACGAGGGAGAATCCGACCAAATGTCCGACGGAAGTAGTCGAGGCGCAGCCTTGACTCACCTTCTCCTAACGCGAGTATAGTAGAAACAGGTACCCCCCTGGGGTACCAGACGGGAAGGGAATCATGAGCGGTCAGACTAACTCGCAGCCGAATCTACTCGATAAGACGCAACGCGGCTGTGGATGCAACTCGACGAAGAAATCACCCACGACATCCGCGCCCACCCCTACGGAGGACATCATGTCTGCAACCAACAACACGTTCGCGGTCACCGGCCTCACCTGCGGGCATTGCGTCGGCGCCGTCACGGACGAGCTGCGCGCCCTCCCCGGAGTGAGCGAGGTCGAGATCGATCTCGTCGCCGGAGGAGTCTCCACCGTGACCGTCACAGCTTCAGCGCCACTGACCGAGGAACAAGTAACTGCCGCGCTCGACGAAGCCGGCAACTATCATCTCGCGAACATCTGACCGGGCGCCCACACCGCCAGCGTAGGCAGGTCAGGAGAGGTACATCTGATGAGCACCCTGGACAACACGACCGTCGCTGCCGAGTCCGCACACAGTGTCGAACTGGTCATCGGCGGCATGACCTGCGCCTCCTGCGCCGCGCGAATCGAAAAGAAGCTCAACAAGATCGACGGCGTCACCGCGACAGTGAACTACGCGACCGAAAAGGCGAAGGTCGATTTCACGGGTGCGGTAGCACCTGAAGACTTGATCTCCACCGTCGAGGCAACGGGATACACCGCCACCTTGCCTGCCCCCAAGGGCTCGTCCGGGGAGGTCGGCACTACCGACGGGGTGGACGCCCGAATCCAGGACGAGGCTTCGCAACTGCGGACCCGACTGCTCGTCTCGCTCGCATTGACTGTGCCTGTGGTCGCATTGTCGATGATCCCGCCATTGCAGTTCACGAACTGGCAGTGGCTGGCCTTGACGCTCGCATCTCCCGTCGTCGTCTGGGGCGCACTCCCCTTCCACCGCGCTGCACTGACGAATGCCCGACACGGCGCGGCAACAATGGACACTCTGATCTCGGTGGGGGTGTCGGCGGCCTACCTGTGGTCACTGTGGGCGTTGTTCTTCGGTCATGCCGGAATGGCCGGCATGAAGATGGAGTTCAGCCTGTTCCCACAGCAGGAGGGCGGAGCGGACCACATCTATCTGGAAGTCGCTGCTGCGGTCACCGTCTTCATACTGGCGGGGCGATATTTCGAAGCCCGCGCCAAGAAGCAGTCGGGTGCAGCCCTACGCGCACTGATGGACATGGGAGCCAAAGACGTAGCGGTGTTGAGGGAACACACCGAGATCCGAATTCCCACCGAACAATTGGTGGTCGGTGACATCTTCGTCGTACGCCCCGGCGAAAAGATCGCGACCGACGGCATCGTCACCGACGGCACATCTGCGGTGGACGCCTCCATGCTGACCGGCGAATCCGTGCCAGTCGAAGTGCGCCCTGGCGACGCCGTTGTCGGCGCCACCGTCAACGCTGGAGGGCGACTCCTCGTTCGAGCAACTCGTATCGGCGCCGACACTCAGCTCGCTCAGATGGCACGACTGGTCGAAGATGCACAGAACGGCAAGGCTCAGGTCCAACGTCTCGCCGACCGCATCTCCGGAATCTTCGTCCCGGTCGTCATCGTTCTCTCACTGATGACGTTGGGTGCGTGGCTTTTGACCGGTCACTCGATGGTGACGGCGTTCACCGCCGCCGTTGCCGTGCTGATCATCGCGTGCCCCTGTGCATTGGGGTTGGCAACACCGACGGCGCTGATGGTCGGAACGGGCCGCGGCGCCCAGTTGGGGATTCTCATCAAAGGCCCCCAGGTTCTCGAATCCACCCGTCAGGTCGACACCATCGTGCTCGACAAGACCGGGACCGTCACCACCGGGCGCATGAGTGTCGATTCGACAGTCGGCGCAGATGGCGAGAATATCGACGAATTACTTTTTGTCGCAGGAGCGTTGGAGGACGGCTCCGAACACCCGATCGCGCAGGCCATCACTCTTGCAGCTCGGGCTGACGGCCGGCCGTTGCCGAGAATCGAAGGTTTCTCCAACCACGACGGCCGAGGCGTCTCCGGTGTCGTAGACGGCCGAGCCGTTGCTATAGGTCGGCGAACCTGGTTGGAGCAGGACTGGTCTCTCGTCGCACCCAAGAATCTGGAAGTGGCCGCACACGACGCGGAAGCCGACGGAAAGTCCCCGGTGTGGGTTGCGTGGGACGGTTCGATCCGCGGAATCGTGGTCGTGTCGGACACTGTCAAGGACACCTCGAAAGAGGCCATCACTGCATTCCGAACCTTGGGACTACGTCCCATCCTGTTGACCGGCGATAATGCTCGCGCCGCCGTCGCCGTCGCAAAACAAGTGGGGATCGAAGCCGCCGATGTCATCGCCGAAGTCTTGCCCGCGGACAAAGTAAGCGCCGTCAAAGACCTCCAAAGCCGTGGGTATACAGTCGCTATGGTCGGTGACGGTGTCAACGACGCCGCTGCTCTGGCACAAGCAGACTTAGGTCTGGCCATGGGCACCGGCAGCGATGTCGCCATCGAAGCCTCCGATCTCACCCTTGTCCGAGGCGACCTGCGCTCCGCCGCAGATGCGATCCGTCTGTCGCGCTCGACGTTGAAAACCATCAAAGGGAACCTTTTCTGGGCCTTCGCCTACAACGTGGCGGCGTTGCCTCTGGCGGCGCTGGGGTTGTTGAACCCGCTGATCGCCGGCGCTGCCATGGCTTTCAGCTCCATCTTCGTCGTCACGAACAGTTTGCGCCTACGACGATTCACCAGTCATGCCACAAGCTCCGATCACTGATTTGATCCCGAATTCGACTGCCCCGATGACCTTCCGTCTGCCCTGAACTCTTCGGACGCGATGTGCGGGAGAGGTCCCACTGTCCACCCGCAACGAATCCAAAGGTTTCACTTCACGACGACCACCATCACGGACGAGGGCAGTCGTCGACTGCTTGGGACACCATGGTCCTTCATCGAATCTTCACCAAACATCTAACCAAGGCATATCCGCCACCGGCAGGCTCAGTATTGAGACACACGTGGACCCCACAACATCACGCCCCAGAGGTGCCGACGATCTGCCACAACACGGGAACATGCCACCGAGGTATCCGCACAGTCGCTGCCGCAAGAATGGCGGTCACAACGAGAGGGCGCAGAGATGAATCGAACCACCGTTCTCGAAGTACAAGGATTGCAGTGGGCGACATCGAAAGCCGCAGTCGAATCAACTCTCCTTCGCCGACGTGGCGTCGTCTCTGCTGAGGCCAACGTCCTCAACCAAACTGCCACGGTCACCTACGACCCGGCTGCAACCTCGATACCCGAACTGTCCCAATGGATCCGGGACTGCGGCTATCACTGCGCAGGGCGATCAGTGCCCTCCCACAGCTGCGACCCCCTCTCCGAACCAAACGACAGCACCAGCGCCACGCCCTCTGAATACCACGTTCATTCAGACCACGCCGACACATCAACCGACGCACCGGTCGAACACCCCGGCGAATCTCCTCACGGCGAACACACAGCGCACGAACCACATGCTCAACACTCTGCACAGGACATGATGGGGCACGGAGGCGCCCACGCCGGAATGTCGATGGACGACATGGTCCGGGACATGCGAAATCGCTTTCTCGTCGCTCTCGTTCTGTCCATTCCGATCATGCTGTGGTCCCCGATGGGGCGCGACATGTTCGGATTCACAGTTCCCGCCCCGTTCGGACTCCGCGACGACGTATTCACCCTGATACTGAGCTTGCCAGTGGTGTTCTACTCGGCCTGGATCTTTTTCGACGGCGCTTATCGGGCTCTGAAGGCCCGCACCCTCGACATGATGGTCCTCGTTGCCGTCGCCGTCGGGGCGGGTTGGCTCTACAGCGTCGCCGTCACCTTCACCGGCGGCGGCGAGGTCTTCTACGAGGCCGCGTCGGTGCTGACGGCTTTCGTCCTGCTCGGACATTGGTTCGAGATGCGAGCCAGAGGTGGAGCCAACGACGCGATTCGCACACTGCTCGAACTGACCCCGCCATTGGCAATCGTGTTGAGAGACGGCGAACCCGTCGAAGTTCCCACCGCCGACGTTGTCGTCGGAGACCTGTTACTGATCCGACCAGGCGGCAAAGTCCCTGTCGATGGAACGGTCGAGAGCGGAACTTCCGAAGTCGACGAGTCAATGGTGACCGGGGAAAGCCTTCCCGTATCCAAAGAACCGGGATCCGCAGTCATCGGGGCTTCCATCAACACGACGGGCACACTTCGCGTCCGAGCAACCAAAGTCGGTGCCGACACCGCCCTGTCCCAAATAGTGGCGTTGGTCCAGGAAGCGCAGAACTCGAAAGCGCCGGGGCAACGGTTCGCTGATCGGGCCGCGTTCTGGCTCGTCCTTGTTGCTTTGATCGGCGGCACCGGCACCTTCCTCGTCTGGTGGGCGGCGGGTGCAGGAGTGCAGACCGCGCTTCTGTTCGCGATCACCGTCGTTGTCATCACCTGCCCCGACGCTCTCGGTTTGGCCACGCCCACCGCCATCATGGTCGGCACCGGACTCGGAGCTCAACGAGGAGTGTTGTTCAAAAATGCCACCGCGCTGGAATCCTCGGCGCGCATCGAGACGGTAGTGATGGACAAGACCGGCACCCTCACCAAGGGTGAACCCGAAGTCACCGACGTCGTCGTCGACGGTATCGGCACCGATGAACTCCTTTCCCTCGTCGCGGCGGTCGAACGCGAGTCCGAACACCCCCTCGCCGGCGCGATCGTCCGCTACGCGACCGAACGCGGCGCCCCGGAGTTTCCCCTCACAAATTTCCGTAATGTGCCAGGTCATGGTGCGGCTGCGGAGGTGGACGGTCGTCGAGTGGCGGTGGGCAACCGCAAACTGATGATCGCCGAAAACGTCGACTTCGGCACATTGATGGGTACACGCGACGACCTCGCGGCCAGCGGGCGCACAGCAGTACTCGTTGCCGTCGACGGACAGGGCGTCGGGGTGATCGCACTCGCCGACGCTGTCCGAGAGACTTCCGCCGCCGCAGTGGCGGCGCTGCACGACTTGGGCGTCGAAGTCGTCATGCTCAGCGGCGACAACGAAGCCACCGCACAGCGCATCGCGGGCCAGCTCGGTATCGATACCGTCATCGCGGAAGTGCTCCCCGGCGACAAAGCCGCCAAGATCGTCGAGCTGCAAAATGCCGGCAAAAAGGTTGCGATGGTCGGGGACGGAGTCAACGATGCTCCCGCGCTCGCACAAGCGGACCTCGGTATCGCCATCGGCGCAGGTACCGACGTCGCAATCGAAACAGCGGACCTCGTGCTGATGCGGTCGGACCCACTCGACGTACCGGTCGCTCTACAAATCGGGCGAGGCACCCTCCGCAAGATGAGACAGAACCTCGGATGGGCAGTCGGGTACAACGTCATCGCCCTCCCCATCGCCGCTGGAGTCTTCGAACCCTCCCTCGGACTTGTACTTCGCCCCGAGATCGCGGCGCTGTCGATGTCCGGGTCCAGCTTCATCGTCGCAGTCAATGCACTACTGCTGAAGCGGCTACGCCTCCCTTCTCCCCCAGATCAACACCGGCCTTCACCCAGCACTACGAAGTCCACCTCACAGAACGTCTCATGACCCGACAACCGATCTCCCAGCGAAAGGGATTCCCCGATATGAAGAAGGTCCTCGCAATCAGTGCTGCAGCAACTGCAGCACTATTCGTCCTCACCGCATGTAACAGCTCCAATACCGATGAAACTACCTCCACGCCAACGTCAATGAGTGCCGAATCCAGTTCATCGGCGAACGCGAGCACTCACAATCAGGCAGATGTGACATTCGCCGAGCAGATGATCCCGCATCACAGTCAGGCCGTCCAGATGAGCGACATGCTCCTCTCCAAAGACGGTATCGACCCCCGAGTGACGACGTTGGCAGAACAGATCAAGGCAGCGCAAGCCCCAGAAATCGAGCAGCTGCAGGCCTGGTTGACCAGCTGGGGACAGAGTTCGTCCTCCTCTGGCATGAATATGCCGACCACCTCCCACAGCATGGAAGGCATGACACCCTCTACCAGCATGAACATGCCGATGCCCTCAGAGAGCATGGGGATGACGCCGGGAATGATGGAGGGGATGATGTCCGCCGATGACATGACCGCGCTGCAGAATGCACAGGGAACCGATGCCGCGAAACTGTTCCTCGCTCAGATGATCGACCATCACCGCGGAGCTGTCGCAATGGCGCAAACTGAAGTTGATTCCGGACAGTATCCCGAAGCTATCTCCATGGCGCAGACCATCATCAGCGCGCAAAACCAGGAAATCACCACGATGGAAGGCATTCTCGCCACGCTGTGATCACGACTTCCGGCGTTCATTGCTCAGATTTCAGTCGGATGTGAGCGCACGCGGCTCGGTGTCTCTGCTTGACAATTGACCTCGGCAGAGGCACCGAGCCTTCTAGGCGACAGGTCAATACCCCGGAGGACACCGAACACTATCGAGGCAACCTCATTTGTTGGAGGGTTTGGTAATTACACCCGAAGATATCCCGAGATCCGCACGCGCCGTCCTGCGTGCGCGGTCACATTCGTCGGGCTCAACATTCTGGTCAGGCTCCGTGGGATACCCACCAGCACGAGGTAGGAACGGGTGCACAAAAACCCACGCCTGAACCGAACCGATCTATTTGCATCAATCAGGTCCAGGCGCAAACCGAGCCCATCGATTAACGAGGGACAGGCCGGGTACGCAAACGAGAACAGACGACATGGAGGTCATGATGCAGGACGTTCGGCGGGGGATGACCGACTCCGAGTTGATCGCGGAGGCGTACCGACTCGAAAGCCAGCCGGTATTGAGCAGGTGCGACCACATCAGGTTGACACTGATACACGATGAACTCGAGTGTCGCGCAGGATGTCGGGAAAAGAAACTCCCTGACGCGGCGCCACAACGGCTTCCGCCTTGCAAGGGCAGGAAGTGCGCATGATTGACAAGTTTGATCACCACGTTCACACACTCACATCAGAATGGCTGCGCCACTCCCCCGGCATGCAGGCGCGGGGCTCCCCTGATCCATATGCCCCCGCGCCACTCTCACCCGCTCGCTCTCAGTTGAGTCCCGCGTACGAATGGAGGCCGGAGACATCCATCTTGATGATGAAGAGATTGAACAGCATTGCGACGAAACCGGCAATGATTATCCAGGCGGCACGGGTATCGCGCCAACCAGAAGTAGCACGCGCGTGCAGAGAGGCGGCGTAGATCACCCAAGCGATGAAGGAGATGTGAACGACGGTTGAAAACTAGACCACCCGTCGTTTCTGGACTAGTTTTCAACCGTCGTCAACAGGAGACCGTTTCCTTGGGGTCCCATCCTTCTTGACAACATCCAATCGCGCACTAGGAGCGTTCGGGGACCGCAGTACCGATCGAGTCCTTCGACACACAAGTACGCACTCCGCACGCCCGCTCACCTTTCAACCGCTGCCGAAACGCGCCCGCCATCAAAGCCAGTGAAATCAGCCCCAGGACCGGTTGTATCGGTGCCCACAGATTCAACGCACCCGTCACACCGACAGTCATGATCACCAATTTGTTGCACACCGGACAGCCGACGGCCAACAGAGCCAGCGCATTGCTGCCAATGCCCACGCGCGAGGGTGCTGCAGAACTGGATTGCGTTCGCACATACGTCGCGAGTATCAATCCACTCAATATCGCGTTCGCGATCCACACCGGATAGTTCCACCACAGCACCGGAGTCATCCGCTGGTAGAACGAAGTCGGCACTATCCCGGTGGGGACGCCGACGATGAGCGCTGCTGCCACCGCACCTGCCGACGCAGTAATCCAACGCCAGAGCGACCAATTCGTCATCGCCGATGTCCCTCCCTCATACAGTGAACTACTAAAAGAGATAGTAGTTCACTGTATGAGACGACCGGAAACGGCAATCCTTCAACGACTTGCATCCCACCCGACAGGGGTATCACCGAGGTGCACGTGTGTGAAAGCGAAGTCTCCACGGCGATCGAATACGATGCGCGGGACAGCGGGAGTTTGCGCAGCGTCGAGGCAGGGCAACCGAGGCCCGCACCGACAAACGTGAGCGCGGTAAGAGTTCGCGTAACAACGAATCGGTCAGTGCGGCTGTCGTCTTGGTAGGACCCCGTTTGGTGAGCCACTCGCTATCAGAGAATCAATGCGTGTGAATACAGCTGGCAGCTGTACTCATTCGGAGTGCGGTAAGCCAGCGATGAATGCCGATGTCGGGTGTTGTAGTCCTCCTTCCCGTCCTCGATGACCACCCGGGCTTCGAGGAGGCTGTGGAACTCGTTCATGTTCAGGCATTCGTCACGGACTCGGTTGTTGAAGGATTCGATGTAGCCGTTCTTCCACGGCTGACCAGGGGGAACATATCCGATTCCCAGTCGGTCCTCGCAGAACGTCCGCAACGCCTCGGAGATGAATTCGGGTCCGTTGTCGCACCGCAACACCTGTGGCGGGCCGCCCCAGAGCGCGAACACTTTCTCCAGGGCGGCGACGAGATCCTCTGCCGGGATGGATCCCTCGACCATGTTGAGCACCGACTGGCGCGAATGCTCGTCCACCATTGACGCGATCTTGAACTTCCGTTCGTCGGTGGTGAAGTCGAACTGGAAGTCGATCGCCCACACCACCTTCGGTGCATGTGCCTCGGCAATCGGGGTGGTCGAAGCGTCGGCTCGTTTGCGGATTTTGCGGACCTTCACCCGCAACCCTTCCTCGCGCCAGAGACGCTGAACCTTCTTCTTTGTTAATCACCCAGCCCATGGCACGCAAGTCCGCCCACGCCCGACGAAACCCCTTGCGGGCATTCGCTTTGGCCCAGTCTCGCAACCACTTCCGCAGATCGGCGTCCGGATCGTCCGGGGTGTCTCTCGCAAGCGCTTTTCGTTGGGTGGATCGCGGTTGCCCGACGATTTTGCAGGCGAAACGCTGTGAGAGCCCCATCGTTTCCTGGAGCATGACGACAGCGTTTCGTTTGGCGGTCAGGCTCAGAATTTTCCAGTGATAATGGAATCAACCCGTTGACGGAACGGCCTGACCCAGAATTTTCCGAGCAATCTCCTTGAGTGCAGCCTTTTCGAGTTCGGCTTCGGCGAGGAGCTTCTTGAGCAGGGCGTTCTCGTTCTTGAGTTCTTTGAACTCTTTGGCGTCGTCGGCTTTCATGCCGCCATACTGCTTGCGCCAGTTGTAGAGCGTCGGCACCGAGACGTCGAGTTGTCGGGCGATTTCCTCGTCGTCGGCGCCTGTGGCGGCAAGTTCGTCGCCGTGGCGCAGTTTTCGGATGATCTGTTCGGGCGTGTGCCGTTTGCGTCCAGCCATGAGTTGCAGCCTTTCATGCCCTTGATCAGGGCGGAAGGATTCTCATAGCTTGCGGGTCACTTGATGGGGGTCATGCCAGTCTCATCCGTCGCCGGCACAGTCATCACCGAAATTGGGAACGAACTCATGGCGACTTCGTGTCCTCACTTCTTCCCGTCATACGTGCGACATATATTGCGTACACGTAGTTTGCGGACGACACGGCTCACTCGGATCCGTTTCCCGCCAGTGTGCTCGTTGTGGGATGGAACCTTCCGGTGTGAGCTTCAGCCCGAATCCGTTCCACCATGTGTGGGTGGTGCATCTCGAACGCCGGACACTCGGAGCGGATAGGGGCTCGGTGAAGTTGTGGCGTGGCGGCGGACAGCTGGTCGCCCACTCGAGAGAATTGCCATTGCCCCACGGATCGTCGACCGTGACGACTTCACCAAATCTGTAGCTCCTGAAGACGTTCCAGATGAACGGCAAGGTGAATGGTGAATGCACCCAAGACGAAGGACTCTACGGTCGAGATGGAGTTCAGTACCGCAAAGTCGTCCAAAGGTAGGTAATCCGCTTAGCGGCGCGGCATCCCCTCGACGCCGAGCCAGTGCTGCACGAGGAAGGTCATGTGGAATCCGCGAACGCCGCTTAGAAATGCCATTTGCCCAGCCACTCATCCATCACTCGGCCAGTCATCTTAGGGAACCAGAAGTAGATCCGCGCGTACGTGGTGAACACAACCGTACCGAAGACCACGTAGTGAAAATGTGCCACGCCGAAGTAACTGTCGGTGACCTGAAAATCGAACGGTGGTCTGGCCAGAAGCACCTCCGAAAGACCATCGACTAAGAAGGTGATCAAGAAACTGATCGAGAACAGCATCGGCGACTCGAAAGTCAATTGCCCCTTCCACCAATCCCGATAACGCCAACCCCACGATCCCCACATGTCCGCGCGCACGCCCGGCGAAACTCTTATGGAGACAGACGTACGCAACGATTTTCGCCGACCTCTGAAGCCAACCGTACCGCCGACGGAGAAGAGCTAGAGAAGCCTGGTCACATTGGGCACCATGCCGTCCCAACGCACCGGGGAAACCTTGACCACATCGCCGGACTGCGGGGATTCAAGCATCTGATTGTTGCCAAGGTAGAGCGCCTCGTGCTGACTTGCGTTGGGCCCGTAGAAGATCAGATCCCCTCGCTTCATCTGAGAGGCTGGAACCTGCCTTCCCGCGGTGTACTGGTACCCGGAGTAGTGCGGAAGTGAGATTCCCACACCAGCAAACGCATAGATCATGATTCCGGAACAGTCGAAGCCTGCATTTTCGAAATCACCGAAAGTGTCCGCGACTCCGCCGTCACGAATTCCGACGGTCGGCCCGTTTGCGTCTCCGCCTCCCCACGAATAGCGGACACCGAGTTGCGACATTGCCCGGTCGATGACAGTTTCGATGGCACCGTCACCGGTGACCGAATTCTGACCGTCGTCACTCACGCCACCTCCGGGCTCCGTCGTAACCGACGGAGCCTTGGTTGGAGAAGCAGGCGGTGACGGCGTAGCCGTCACCGACGTGGGAGCCCTTGTAGAAGCAGCAGACGGTGACGGCGTAGTCGTCACCGACGGCACCTTCGTCTCCGAGGAATCATCGCTGATCTGGGTATGCGGACGCTGTCTGCTGGCAATGTCCGCGGCGCGATCACGTGCAATTTGATCCGCAGCAACCCGGGTCGCAGCTTCCGATGCTGCTTGCTGCGCTGCGGCGATCGCCGCAGCGGTAGCTGCTTCCTCTGCTCTGCGCTGAGTATCCCACTGGTCGTAGACCTGACGCTGGTTCTGCAATCCCGTCGCGCTGTTTCTCGCTGCCTCCAACTCGATTTGCGCGGAATCGCGCTCCTTCATGACCACTGCCTGTTGCTCTGTTGCCGACTTCTGCGCATCCGTCACGCGCTGGATTGCTTCCATTGCGAGGGCTTTGTTGTCTTCTGCTCTGGCTGCAGCAGCGTCGGCGGTCGCCTGGGCCGCCCGTGCCACAGACTCCGTGTTCGATCGCGCCGTTCGTGCGCGCTGAAGCTCGTCCATGACCGCGTTGTGCTTCTTCGTAATCATCCGCACCAGGTCAGCTTTGGCCAAGAGATCGTCGGGGCTGTCGCTTCCGAGGAAGACGGTCAGCGAGCCGGCGGTGCTGCCTTGTCTGTAGCTGGCGGCAACGAAATCGTCGAACTGCTGTTGCGCCACCTCGATTGCCTGCCCAGCCACTCCCATGTCGGTGCGTGCAGCTGCCCCAGCAGCAGTGGCGGCCACCGCGACATCACGGGATGACTGAAGGTCCACCAACGCCTTGTTCACGTCCTCCCGCTTGATCGCAACCTGGGCGGCGATCTCAGCGAGTTGCGCATTCGCCGACGCAACGTCGTTGATCAGATCGCCGATACGGCCCAGAGTTTGATCCACGCGTGAGTCTGCCTGTTGCAACTCGGTATCGCTCGGATTCGGTGGCGGCGGCGGAACCGCCATCGCGATACCGGGAGTGGTTGCGACGATCGATCCGGCGAGAGCCAGACCAAGGACGGCGTGAGCGACTCTCGTGCGAGCATGCGTGAGTCGATTCCGTTGCCTCACAAACACCCCTCGTCCTCGACGACTCAAACTGCGCTCGACACCCATGTACTAAGGACAATAGTAGATAAACATCATCAACTGCCCCATATGACAAAAAGCGTCACATGTTTCCCTCGCGCACCACAGATCGGCTAACCGTGCTGTCGTACCGGATTGGACCAGAACGGCAATGCTCCTGACCTCGGGACCGTTCGCACCCGCTGCGTGGAATCGCCACCCCGCCTTGCTCAGGAATGTCGGGTGCACGCACGAGGCGCCGGCGGGCACATCCCGATTGTCATTGCGCCTGCTGAAGGTTCGTTACAGAGCGATGGTGATCGCCGCGGTGTGCAACTGGCCTCCTGTCTGGAACTCGATGAACAGTCGCCAGTCGCCGGATTTCGAGAGTTTCGCAGGTACATCGAATTCCGGACCTCGCTGATCGCTGTCCAGTGGCGTCAGATCAGCAAAGGCGAGAGTCTGTGCATGGATTGCAGTGACATGGACATAGGCGCCCTCGTAGCGCTGCACGTCGGATCCCTGCTCGTCGCCTCCGGCAATGTCCACCGTGAGCTCTCCCGACTGGCCGGGTGTGAGTTTCCCCGCGACCGTGAGCGTGTAGCCGTCGACCGAGGTCGACGGCATGGCGTGTGGAAGCCTTTCCGGAGTCCCCTCCCCAGGAACTGTGACCAGCTGCGAAAGCACCTGCGTTTCAGAGGTTTTCCCGCTAAGAGCCCTAAACTGGGCGTATACGCGGTATCTCCCGGGTACGAGGCCTGAGATCGGGGCGCTCCACGTGCCGTCGCCAGCCATGATCGGATGCAGATGCGCGAATCTCGTCGAGTCATCCCGAATGAAATACAGATGCATGAGCTGGCCTTGCTCTGCCTCGTACTCGGTTACCGCGCCACCCCCTGAATCGTCGATTCGGAATCTCCACGTCGTGGCTTGACCGGCGGGAATCATCGAATCATCAGTAATCAGCGCCATATCGGAGGTGCTGGACTCGAGCCCATTCATCACTGCCGAGGGTTCGCCGGCCTTGCTCGACGATGACTGAAGGGAAGGCTCCGCACTATCGGTACCGCTGTTCGTGCAGGCCGTGAGTGATGTCACGGCGGCGGCGACCACAGCCGCCACCGTCATGTACCGAGGCAGACTGCGAATATCCATCGGGTTGGATCGCTTTCTTTGTTCCACCGACCAAGGGAGGAGATGTCAGGGGTCGAAATGAAGGGTAGCCCGATCAGGAGATTGCCGATTGATCAACACATTCATCTCGCCCCAGCGAGTAGATCGAGGTTGGTAACACCACTGCAGCATGAGCTTCAGCGAGTGTGTCGCCGCACGCACTGATCACCTGGTCGTCGGACGCGCCGCCGAGGGACTCCGGCGTCGATTGGCCACATATGGGGTGAGCTCTTTACAGGGCAGGGATCGGGTCGTCGGCGATTCCGAGCCCGAGATGTTCGATGTGATAGACCGCTTCGTCGAGAAGCATCGCCACATGATTGTCGTACAGGCTGTACACGACGTTGCGGCCCTGCCGCGTCCCCGTCACCAACCCCATCGCACGCAGCAGTCGCAGTTGATGCGAGACAGCGGACTGCTCCATCCCCACCGCCTCCACCAGGTCACCCACAGAACACGCCCCGTGCCGCAGCCGAGTCAACATCCGCAGTCGACTCGGCGTCGCCAACGCCTGCAACGTGGCAGCCACCGTCGCGGCCGACTCCGCATCGAGCTGCGCGGGCGGTGTGGACGTGCCTTCGACTCCGTGACCCATGTGAAGCATCTTACCCATCATGATTACATGAAGAGGTCTTCATGTTTTCCTGTATCGTGGCGTTCGTTCCTACCCCCCTGCCCCCAGCCGGAAGCCGTGCCATGACCACCCCTGTACGCAGCGATCCACACACCGAGCCCGCGGCGCCCCGGGCCGCAACCGCCGTCCGCACCCGGCCGTTCGCACTCCCGGAAGTGCGGTGGGCAGCCATCGCGACCGGGCTGTTCGTCCTCGGGCTTGCCGCTCAGTTCGGCGGTGCCCCGACCTGGCTGTGGTGGACGCTGTATCTGGGCTGCTACGTCACCGGCGGGTGGGAGCCCGCACTGGCGGGCTTGCAGGCGCTTCGAGAGAAAACCCTCGACGTCGACCTGCTCATGATCGTCGCCGCGATCGGCGCCGCGGCGATCGGCCAGGTCCTCGACGGCGGCCTGCTGATCGTCATCTTCGCCACCTCCGGCGCGTTGGAAGCATTCCTGACCCAGCGCACCGCCGACTCGGTGCGCAGCCTGCTCGATCTTGCTCCCGAACGTGCCACCGTCATCGGCCCTGACGGGCACGAAACCATGGTGGATGCGGCGTCGTTGACGGCAGGTGATGTGATCGTCGTCCGGCCGGGCGAGCGGATCGGCGGCGACGGCCGGATCATCTCCGGAAGCAGCGATGTCGATCAGGCCTCGATCACAGGAGAACCCCTACCAGTGGCAAAACATCGCGATGACGAGGTGTTCGCCGGAACCCTCAACGGGACCGGCACTCTGCGAATCCGGATCGATCACGCGGCATCGGAGACGGTCGTCGCGCGGATCGTGGCGATGGTCGAAGAAGCGTCCGCCACCAAAGCGAAGTCGCAGCTGTTCATCGAGAAGGTCGAGCAGTACTACTCGGTCGGAGTCGTGGCCGCGACCCTCGCAGTGTTCTTCATCCCGTTCGCGCTCGGCGGCGCCCTGCAACCGTCGCTGCTGCGAGCGATGACGTTCATGATCGTCGCCTCCCCGTGCGCAGTCGTGCTGGCCACGATGCCGCCGCTACTGGCGGCGATGGCCAACGCCGGCCGCAACGGCGTGTTGGTCAAATCCGCCGTCGTGATGGAGCAGCTCGGTTCGGTCACCACCGTCGCATTCGACAAAACCGGAACCCTCACCAAGGGGTCCCCGGCCCTGACGGACATCCGGCCGATGAGCGGGGCGAACCTCGCCGCCGACGAGCTGCTCACGTTCGCCGCCGCGGCCGAGCATCCCAGTGAGCACCCGCTCGCTGACGCGGTCGTCGCCGCTGCCCGCCAACGCGGGTTGCAGGTGCCCCCTGTCGAAGAGTTCGACTCCGCCCCCGGCCGGGGAGTGCGAGCACGCCTGAACGGTCGCCGGATTCAGGTCGGCAGCCCCGCACACCTGCTTCCAGCGGCGTCGGCCGCGATCGCGGACCGTGCCACGGCGCAAGCGATGTCTGCGGCCGCCGAAATGGAAGCCGGCGGAAAGACCGCGATCGTGGTGATTGTCGACGCCGCACCGATCGGAGTACTCGGACTGGCCGATCAACTCCGCGACGGCGCCCGCGACGTCGTCGACGAACTGACCACCCTCACCGGACACACTCCGGTTCTACTGACCGGCGACAATCCCCGCGCCGCCGCTGCGCTCGCCGCACAGGTCGGGATCACCGACATGCGAGCCGGACTCCTCCCCGAGGACAAGGTCACCGCCGTCGCCGACCTCGAACGCAGCGGCGCGAAAGTGCTACTGGTCGGTGACGGTGTCAACGACGCCCCCGCACTCGCCGCCGCGCACACCGGCATCGCCATGGGCCGCGCCGGATCCGACCTCGCACTCGACACCGCCGACGCCGTCATCGTCCGTGACGAACTCGCCACCATCGCGCGCGTGATCGCCCTCTCACGCCGTGCCCGGCGCATCGTGATCGCCAACCTCGCGATCGCCGCCACCTTCATCACCACCCTCGTCCTGTGGGACCTGTTCGGGCACTTACCGTTACCCCTCGGCGTCGCCGGACACGAAGGCTCCACCGTCATCGTCGGACTCAACGGAATGCGACTACTTTCCCAACGCGCGTGGCGCTACGAGACAGGCAACCTCGGGTGGCGCCGGGCTCGATCCATCTAGAGAAGAGGTACATCTCCCAAGCAAAGGTCGTCCGCCTTCGATTGCCTGCGCGCTACGTAGTGGCGAAGGGAACCCGCGAGTTTTGCCGCGGGACGCCGTCAATGGACCACCCGCCATGAGCAATCTACTATTGACGATAGTAGGTTGTTGATCGACACTGTCCCAGACCGCTCGATCCGAGCATAGGAGAACTCCATGAGCTTGGCGCCGTTCCTCGTCGTAGTTCTCGGAATTCCAGCAGGAATGGCCGCCATAATTGGACTGATGACCGCGGGCAACGAGAGAAAGAGCCGAGTTGACCGACCGATGCGACGCATGCGCGCGGAGATCAGTCGACTCAATTCGGAGAACGCCGCACAGTAGCCCGGCACGGCATCAACCATGCTCACCGCCGATACACTCGTGCTGCATCTCATCTCGCAACCACGAGCGGGACCACGGACGTGGGGTCAAGATCCTTCCTCGGGAGAGGCGACGTCGTGCAGCCAAGGTCGGGCGCGAGAATCGAACTCCCAACGCAACACCAAATCGGATCTCATCACACTGTCCACGTCTTCCGACTGACCAGACAGCCGGCTTCCACATCGGGGCCGGAATGCGTCATCTCCCCTCCTGACATCCCGGCAAGCTTCAACCTACGGAAGGAGCGCGTCGGGTCGGGCGGGGAGTCGACCGGTTTCGAGGAAGATGATGCGTCGTCCGATTTCCACAGTGTGGTCGCAGAATCGTTCGTAGAACCGTCCGAGCAGGGTGATGTCGACAGCAGCTTGCACTCCGTGCGGCCATTGTTGGGCTTGGGTGACGGTGAACAGGCGCCGGTGCAGTTCGTCCATGACCGTGTCGGCGGCCACAAGCTCTTGCGCGTGAGCAGAATCGACGTGCCGCAGTATTACCTGGGTTTCGGTCGCCCGAGCCACTGCTGTCCTTCCCATGTCCGCTACGACTGCCCGCGCTTCGGGCGGTACGGCCGACGTCGGGTGGCGCAGGCGCGCGATCTTGGCGATGTGGACGGCCAGTGCGCCCATACGTTGCAGACTTGCGGCGATGTGCAAACCGCCAACGGTAAATCGGAGGTCATGTGCCACAGGGGCTTGTAAGGCGAGAAGTGAGAATGACTTGTGTTCCCAGTCGGAGGCGGCCCGCTCGAGGTCGGTGTTCGCGTCGAGTACTCGCTCGGCGGTGCGAAGGTCGGCATCGAGGAGGGCTGCCGTTGCCTCCGACATCGCTGTCACGGTGAGCCCGCACATCGACGCCAGGCCACACGAGAGGTCGTCGAGGCTGTCGGCGAAATGTGTGCGCATCTCATCACCCTAGATGTGTACCCAGCGGTTGTTTCGTCTTCAGTTCGATCCGGGGCATCGGGTCCATTGCGCCTCTTCTCGGCCTCCGTCCGGGCAATACCGTTTCTGTGCCCGCCGGTGACGGGTAGAAATGGATTGAAGCCGACAGCCGTAATGGGTGCTGTCGGCGAGGTGCCTGTGGTTAAGCAGTCAGCCGCAGGTGCCGACCACAACGCGATTCAGTCTGTCATCGGTCACAAACCGAGCAGCAGCTGATCGAATTGCGAACGCAACCCACCGAGTAGAGCGAAGTCTGCGCGAACACGGGCGCTCAACTGCTCGGACACCTGGCGGAGTTTGACGTTCTTCTGCTCCAAGCGCCAGATGAGAATGTCGAAGGCCCGCTCCGCGGAAATTCCGTACACGATCATCAGCATCACTTTGGCCTGCTCGATCGCTCCACGGGAGCTACTGATCTCATCGACCAACTCGTCGACCGACTCCCTGACCCATGCGGTCGAGCGTTTCGGTGACGTCTATGTAAAGACCGGCACTACCGATTACTTCGTCGTTGCCGCCGAGGATGCTGTCGCCCACCACGATTCACCGATCTCGTCACACCATTTGTGTCGACGATGCGATGTCTACTACTGAACGGCCCAAACTGGTCGCCGCCGGCACCGCCCTCTACGAGGCGTGAGGCATTATCTTCCTCGAAGACCAACTCGCGGAAGCCCGCCGCATCAACACCGAACTTCAACAGCAAGAAAGCGGACCCGGCGCATCACCCGAATACGCCCAGCACCTCCGACATCACCCCTCCCCCAATACTCTCCGCTACGCCACCACACCCACCTTCGCGGACTGCATCTTCACAGGGCGGATCTGTCCGAGCGGAAACGTCAGGAGTCGAACGCAGACAATGCTTTCGCTACAGTCGATCAATGCAGCACCATCCCGACGTGGCGTTGCACTCGGCCCACCGAACGCGATGTCGCGCAGGCCGAAAATTCGGTGGGCCGCCTCTGACTGCGCGCCCGTCGACCCTGACACCGGGCCGCACGGCCCATCAGGTCGGACGTCTCACCCTGACCTGGTGAACCACGGTGGAACTGTGTCCCCCCAACTGGCGAAAACACATACCCTCGCTCGGCCGCCGAAAACATGGGTACAGAAGAATTTCACCCCGGACAGCGCCTAGGAACCTTCGATCTTGCCGCAACGCCTGGCCGGGGGCAACGCCTAGAACACACACTCGTCTACGCGACCCCCATGGTGGCAGACATGGATTGATGGTGTCGACGTGTGCTCAGCACGTACCCGTGCGATCGCGTCGCGTTTCACTCGCGAGTGCATGGCAGCATTTTCCGAAATGAGGAGAGTGGGGCAAAGCACCACGGCAAACAGGACAAACCTCACCTCGACCGCCCGCGAAGCGTACGGCCTAGTCGTACACGTCCGGGAGCGGGCGCCGGCATCTACCGGTCTCATCGGTCCTCTGCCTTGTATGGTCGTCGAGACTGCCCTCCCGGCGTCAGCGCCCCATCGGTTGGGTAGAGCACATATGGTCCTGCAATGATGCACGGCCCAATCTCGCAGTTGCACCGAAAGCTCGCTCTCACTCGTCGATCTCGGCCAGAGAACCACGAACGGCACGGAGGACCTCACGAGATCAGTCCGAAAGCGAACTCCATGCCACCACAGCATTTTTCGCCGTGTCGCAAAGTCAAGACGGTCGGTGCTACGCCTGCAGCGCAAGTTTTCCAATCTGTAACTTCGATTATCTGTGCGCTAGCCGCCGAAAAGCAGTCCAGTGCAAGCCGAACCTCTACGCAATACAGTCAGGAGAACCTGATGACACCACACCCGAAGAGGGAGCATCACCGTGATCCGTCAAACGCCTGAGTCCGCGGGCGTGAGTGGTTTCAGCGACCGCCTCAGTGCTCGTTGATCCCAGGCCCTTGATGAGTGTGTATTGCGCACCGATTCGACACCGTAAAATCGACCGGGAAGCCATGCAGTGCAGTTATTCGCGTAACACGCGAATCTCGGATCTCTCCATCCCAGGCATCGTCGTGATCGCGCGCAGCGGGAGTTGGCATGCCATGTTCGAGCCCACGAGCTTTCATTTCCCCGTTCACATAGTAGAACCGCGCCTTTTGATTCGGGGTGTGGCGATCAAACCTGTCGTACAAGTATTGGTACTCCGCGACCAGGTCATCGCCCGTCATTCGGTAAACCGACAGAGGCGCCTCGTCATTCGTCATCGAATCGCCTCCTTGATACAGCGGCGCCGCAAGAGAATCTCGAAGACCATTCCCCGGCCGAGCGGACTTCGCAACGTGGATTTGCGGTTGACCCACGGGACAATTACACACCTGTCTCCGACGGGGTCAAAGGATGATCCCAGCTTTCGATCGGCTTCGGTCATGCCACCCCAGGTTCCGTACGGCTCACCAGCACCCAGGGCATACTCGCGACAACTACCGAGCAGGGGCAGTTCTGACAAATCCGCCGAGTCGGCGAATCCCACCGGCTTCCAGCAGTAAGACCACCCTCCACCGGCACTCGAACCTCGCCTTCCGTCACGCCCTCACCCGAATAACCTATAACCAAACCCGTGACTGCATTCAAACAAGCAGCAGGAAGGCAAGACACGAAGGAACCCCCCGCCGCCTCGAACGCACCAGTCGCGCCCCGCGACGTAGCCTACGAAGATCATTCTTTGGGCACTCATACGTTGTCTTCGCTTCGAACGCCACCGTGGACGTGCCCGTCGAGCTTCAATTCGATCACGAATCGCTCAGCTCAGACCGGCGTAGGAGTGCAATCCGGACACGACCATGTTGATGATGAACAGATTGAACAGCATCGAGACGAATCCTGCGATGTTTATCCAAGCGGCTTTGGTCTCGCGCCAACCTGCGGTCGCTCGGGCGTGGAGGTAGGCGGCGTAAATCACCCAGGCGATAAACGACATCGTCTCTTTGGGATCCCACCCCCAGAACCGACCCCAGGCTGCCTCCGCCCAGATCGCGCCGAGGATGACTCCGATACCAAAGAGAGGGAAGCCGACGATGACGGTTCTGTAGGCCAACCGGTCGAGTGTCTGGGCGTCGGGCAAACGACGAGCCATCGAACCTACAGGCCCGCGGCGCTCCGCGCCGGCGGGCTGTCGGATCCGTAGTAGGAACGCGAGGCTGGCCACGCCGGAAACCAGGAAGACGCCGCTGCCGATGCTGACGATTGTGACATGGATCGGAAGCCAGTAGGACTGCAGAGCCGGAACGACAGGCGCTGCGTCGGCGTAGAGCAGGGTTGCCGCAACGAACATCAGGATTAGGACCGGCGCCAGAAGAAAAACCCACATCGCGCGGTATGTCTGCCCACGCAGAAACACGATGCCAGTCGCCGTTGCGGCCGCGGTGGCCATGGTGACGAACTCGTACATGTTGCCCAACGGGAAACGTCCGGTTGCGAAGCCACGCAACACGATCGACACAAGGTGCAGTCCCAAGCCCACGACGAGAACCGCGGCACCCATGTTGCCGAGACGCTCGGGCACTGGCTTCGGCGGAGCCGAAACGATCCGTCCGGGCACTTCCGGCGACGGCGCCGAGACTCCCCCTGCCGCCACAAGCTTCCTGCTCCCCAACTCGAACCGGTGGACGTGGTCGGTGCGTGTCGCGGCGTAGTGCCAGATCAGCAACACGAGGGCTAACAGATACACGGCGAAGGCCGACTGGAACGACAGGTCACTCAGCCTGGCAATGGTTTGGTTGATGGGCACGGTGGGTCCTCTCCTGAGCCATCCGGGTTCTCAGATCAGATGCGGCCGCACCCGTCCAGCGAGTTTCTACTACTCGTACGTCATTCGTGGTCCATTAATCCGTGCCGCAGACTTGGCAGAATCGCACAACCTACAATTCCGTCTGGGATGCGCCGGACCCGCCGTACGCGTCATTGCCCGACCTCGGCGCACTGCGGTTTCGATCAGTCGTCCGTTCAGATCAGCATGCCCGTAGAGGTCGGCGAGGGCACATATTGACTACTATGCCCGATAGTAGTCAATGTTGTGTGGCTCAACGGGGAGTCACCCGGAAAATGAGGCTGCCGTCGGATACCGCGTTCCGCGGCGCTGAGTGATATGCCAAACCCCTCAGGGCGCAAGGGCTCGCTGACGCAACGAACATTGCCATGTCACCGAGCGAACACGTTGACGCATTGATCTGCTGACCGACCCTCCGGGGACGCGACTTCGCGCTCACGGCAACGCTTCTAGGTGCACTGGACCACGTGCGCGATAGATGGGCGGATGTATGAATACGCTCACCAAAGGCGGGGTCGACCGTGCATCCGCATTGAGCCTCTGCTCCGACAACCTCACAACCCGAACCGCTACGCCAGAAGTCGCCGAGCTTGAGAGTCGCCCCAAACGGCTCCCAAACCGGACTTTACATGCATAGGTGCGCATGTAACAATACCGGAGCGGGAAGGCTTGTCCGCGAAGCGAGAAGGTGGCGTGCTTGAAGTTTTGGTCGCGAGTTTCAACCATGCAGATGCGTCGTCACCGGCGAACTGAGTCGCAACTGACCGAGCCGCGCCGAACTTAGGCCACGCTTGTCCGTCCACCGACCTTTCAATCGGACATCAATAGCCGTCGCGCGAGTGTGCGCATCCTGCGTGGCTCGTCCCACCACCCACCGACGCGAGGAGTGCCGATGACCGAGTCAGCGACCGACGGAGCCCCCACGCATCCGGTGATCCATCTCTCACAGCTACTGAAGCGACCAGTGATCGCACGGAATGGGGACATCGTCGGCGCCCTAGACGATCTGATCGTGCGATTGCTCGGCGTGGACACCTACCCGACGGTATCCGGGCTGGTAGTCAATGTCGGTGGTCGGCGAGTGTACGTTTCTGTCGAACGGATCGAGCACCTCGACGGGGACCGGGTGATGCTGGCGCAGAACAAGGTGGACCTGCGCGGGTTCGAGCGCCGCGAGGGCGAGGTACTGCTGCGTTCCGACGTCCTTGGCCATCGGCTGATCGACGTCCCGGCCGCGGAGCTGGTGCACGCCTACGACATCGAACTCGAGAACCCCGGTCACGGGTGGGTACTCGCACGGCTCGACACTCGCCGCCCGGCCCGGTTCTTCGGCTTAATCAAATCCCATGGAGGACACGCCAGTCGGGATTGGAAAGCGTTCGAACCCTTGATCGGCCACAAACACAGCATGGTAGTGCGGCGGGTCGGCGGGCGAGTCGGCACCCTTAAACCGGCGCAGATTGCAGATCTGCTCGAGGGCGCAGACAAGCGCGAGGGTGGGGAAATCCTTGACCGCGTCCACACCGACCCCGAGCTTGAGGCGGACGTTTTCGAAGAGCTCGACCCGGGCAAGGCCAACAAGCTGCTCGCCGACATGAGCGACGTCGAGGTGGCCGGTGTGCTTGGTCTCATGCGCGCAGACGACGCCGCCGACGCAGTCGCAGAGTTACGACAGTCCCGCCGTCGACGAGTGCTCGATCTGATGCCGGCCGGCCAACGCACGAAGGTGATCACACTAATGGGGTTCAATTCGTCCAGCGCCGGCGGCCTGATGAGCGTCGACGTCATCTCCTGCGCCGCCACCGCCACTGCGGCGCAGGCCCTGTCGGCAATCTCAGCAGCACGGTCCATGCAGCCCGAGGCTCTGCTGAAGGTGCACGTGCTCACCGACGCCGGCCGGCTGATCGGGGTGGCGTCGGTCATCCGGCTGCTGCAATCGGAGTCGGTGACCCCGATCGTCGACATCATGGACACCGACCCTGTGCGCGTGACCCCCGTGGCGGACCTAACCGAGGTGGCGGTGCTGATGGCCGACTATAACCTCGCGACGATCCCAGTCGTCGACGATGCCGACCACGTCGTCGGCGTGGTCACCGTCGACGATGTCCTCGAGGCCTCCATCCCCGACGACTGGCGACGGCGAGAACCTGCACCGAGGCCCATCGTCGAGCGCGCCACCGACCACCCTACGACCAACACCACCTCCACAGATCCAGGCGGTGATGACCGTGGCTGAACCCGAGATCACCGACGCCACCCCGGCACATACGCCTGTCGGTATGCCTGAACCGCGACCGTCCGCAGTCCTCGATTCCGCGCACCTCGGCGACATCGAGGGGGCGCTCGGAAGAATCAGTTTGTCCGACAAGGAATCTCGCCGCACTTTCAAGGCTCGGATGCTGACCATGTTGGCGATCGTCGGGCCTGGCCTCATCGTCATGGTCGGTGACAACGACGCCGGCGGTGTTGCCACCTACGCGCAGGCCGGCCAGAACTACGGGTACTCGCTGCTTTGGGTGTTGCTATTGTTGATTCCAGTGCTGATCGTCAACCAGGAGATGGTTGTCCGACTCGGGGCGGTGACCGGGGTGGGGCATGCCCGGCTGATAAACGAGCGCTTCGGCCGCGGGTGGGGCTGGTTCTCGGTCGGCGATCTGTTCGTATTGAACTTCCTGACCATCGTCGCCGAGTTCATCGGAGTTTCACTGGCCGCCAGCTACTTCGGCGTCTCACGGTACATCGTCGTGCCGACCGCTGCGGTCGCGTTGATCGCGATCATGGCCACCGGCAGCTTCCGCCGCTGGGAACGTGCGATGTTCGTCTTCATCGCCGTCACGGCGGTACAGATCCCGATGCTGCTGCTCTCACACCCAGACTGGGGTCGCGCTGCCCGAGACTTCGCGATTCCGGGCGTCCGAGGCGGGATCACCTCGGACGCGGTGTTGTTGATTATCGCAATCGTCGGCACCACTGTCGCGCCGTGGCAACTGTTCTTCCAACAGTCCAACATCATCGACAAACGGATCACCCCGCGGTTCATCAGCTACGAACGAGCCGACACCGTCCTCGGGGCGCTGGTCGTCGTCGCCGGCGCAGCGGCATTGATGATGACCGCCGACTACGCCGCCCGCTCAACTGGCAGTGTCGGAGAATTCGTGGACGCCGGCGACATCGCGCGCCTACTCAGCGCGAATGGTTCCGTCCTCGGCCCGATCTTCGCGATCGTGCTTCTCGACGCCTCGATCATCGGTGCCGCTGCGGTCACTCTGTCGACCAGCTACGCCTTCGGTGACGTGTTCGGGATCAGCCACTCGCTACACCGAGGGTTCAAGGAGGCCAAACCCTTCTACCTCTCATACGGTGCCATGGTCCTCCTTGCCGCGGGGATCGTGCTGATCCCCGGCGCACCGCTTGGACTGATCACTACCGCCGTGCAGGCTCTTGCCGGACTGCTCCTGCCCAGCGCGAGCGTGTTCCTGTTGCTGCTGTGCAACGACCGGCAAGTACTCGGACCCTGGATTAATCCGCGCTGGCTCAACCTCGTCGCCGGGCTGATCGTCGCGGTCCTGCTGATGCTCTCGGGAATCCTCATGGCCACCACCGTTTTTCCCGACCTCAACGTGGTGACCGCCTCAATATACCTAGGGATAGCGTTGGTCGTCGCTGGCATCGTCGCAACAGTTGGCGTGCGGTGGCTCGACCGGCGCCGCGGCGTAGTCACCGCTCTGCCCCCTGACGTCGGGCGAGAGGCAAAGATGCAGTGGCGGATGCCGCCGCTGACGCTGCTCGAACCGGTCGTGTGGTCCTCCGGAACGAAACTGGGCATGCTGGCCTTGCGGGGCTACCTCGTCATCGGCGCGATACTTCTCGTGGTCAAGGCTATTCAACTCGGCAGCCGATAGGATGCCGAGCCGCAGCCAAATGAGAGTGCGAGTACCAGCAGCTCGGGAGTCACCACCACGCGGGATGCCGGTCTCGATGCCGTGCTCGAGAACCTCACGGTCGCTGCGCCGCAGACCCAGGCAGAACCGGTAGGTGACGAAGAACGCGATCGGGGGGCAGCAGCACCATGCCGATTCGGCCGATCCACATCATCGCGTTCAGCGAGATGTTGAACTTGTACGCAATGATGTCGTTGACGCAGGGGATCGTCAGACCAGGTAGAACGCGATGACCATCGCGCCGATCGCGGTGCGGACCGGAACGTCCCGCGGACGCTGCAGCAGGTTTGCCTGCGTGCGGTGGTAGTCGGAGATTCAGCACCGATCGCAGGGCTCGCGGGTTCGGATGCTGCGCTTCCTCGTCGTGGTCGTGGTACTGATGGCCGACTATAAACTCGCGACAATCCCAGTCGTCGGCGTGGTCACCGTCGACGATGTCCTGCCGCCGGGCAGAACAACTTGACTCCGTAGCCGGGTACAGGGTTCACAATGGCAACATGCGTAGCAGTGAACTGGCCACCCTCACGGGTGAATGTGCAGACGTTGCGGTACTACGAACGGCGCGGACTCCTGCAGCAGCCTCCACGATCCGCCTCGGGATACCGCTCATATCCGGGATGAGGCGGTCGAGATTATCCGGTTCGTCAAACGCACCCAGGAACACGGCTTCAGCCTCGAGGAGATCAACGAACTTCTCCACCTCTACGGTGGCGGACCGGACGATTGCGACGCAGCGCGGAGACTCGCCCAGAAGAAGATCGCCGAGCTCGACGAAAAGATCCGAGATCTGCAATGCATGCGGGCCTCATTGACCGAATTCGCTTCCACCTGTGTACTACCGCGAGCTGACCGGCACTGCCCCATGCTCCAGACATTGCACACCGACGAAGGAACACCATGATTCAACTCGAAATTTTGCAAGTCCTGGACTGCCCCAACGTGCCGCTCCTCGAACAACGAATCGAGCAAGCTCTCGCGGGTGTATCGATCGAATGGGAACTGCGCCACCTGGTCATCGAGGATTCCCAATCAGCAGCACTCGCGGGTATGGCCGGGTCTCCGACGTTGCTCGTCGACGGCCACGATCCCTTAGCCGAGTCAAATCAGATCCCGAGCGTGTCCTGCAGGCTCTATCGCGATGCCGCGGGCGCTGTCGACGGCGCTCCTACTGTGTCGGCGCTGAGGAGAGCATTCGGAATGGATTGACCAACGTGGACAGTCGTTGACTGCTGCTCCGAATTCGGCTTCGGCAGCAGCGATCGCCGCGACCTAGCCCCTTCCCGGGTGACACCGGGGGATGAAGGAGGCTTCATCTATGCCGGCGTGGCCGCGGGAAACTTCTTCACGCGGTGCGCGACGCGCGACGCCTCTCATCTACGACCATCACCTCGTCGTTGATCCGGCGTCGCAACGATCGGAATGCGATCGCAGAGATGGCGAATCCGAGCAGCAAGGCCCCGAACAGTGACAAAGCGCCGGGGATTTCGAGGTCGAATACGGCGTTGATTCCCATGACGATCACTGCGAGCCCAGCGATCAGGGCGAGTCGAGCTGCGGTGTAGTACACCATCAATCGCACAAGCTTCGACCGTGCGATTCGTGTCATTCGCGTCGGCGGCCCTTGATGTGAATCCAGTGCTGGAATTTCGGGGCGGGCCGACGAGCTGGGACGACCCTCCGGGGCGGATTGACGTTTCACAGTGCTCGATTCAATAGTTGGACTCGGGCCCCTGCCGCTGCTGAGCGAGGGCCGGTGGAAGAACCAATATAGCTACTATGCACAATAGTAGTTCAGTGTTGTTCCCCGATTCGCCGCACCATACTTGGAGGAAGTGTATGCAGGCACGGTCGCGATGGCTCATGTTCTTCTTGGCCGTGATCGCCCTCCTTGTCGTGGCAATCTGGCCTCGATCCGAACCAACCGAATCCCACTCCCCAACCCGACCGCAAATGCCCCCGGCCGCATCCCAAGACGACGGCGAAGCTCTCGACCCGAGCTTCACATCTGCGACCGCAGCAGCGAAGGTTTCCTGCCCTGCGGCCCCGGCGGCACCGCCCGTGAACGGAAAACTCCGGGGAATCAAAGCGACGTGTCTTGGCGAGAGCACTGAAGTCGACCTCGGCGCAGCGCTGTCCGGGGAACCCACCTTGATCAATCTCTGGGCTTCGTGGTGTGGGCCGTGTCGATCGGAGATCCCGGTTCTGAACGATTACGCAGGCAGCCCCGGCGCCATCCGTGTGGTCGGCGTCAATGTCCAGGACGACATGTCAGCAGCACTAGCACTTCTCACGGACGCCGGCGTGCGCTATCCCTCGTTCGCCGCCATCGACGACGTCGGAATTGCACTGTCGGCGCCGCCAGTTCTGCCGCTGAGCTTCCTCGTCCAACGTGACGGGTCCGTCGACCAGGTCACAGCCCCCATGGTTTTCGAAAACACGGACCAAATACGCTCCGCCGTAAGTGAGTTGATGAAATGACAGTCCCCACACCCACGCGACAACGGATGCACCGCACCCCCCGAGCGCATGCCCATCCCCTCTCACTCATTGCTATCCTCACCGCGGTGGTCGTCGCCGCAAGTGGGTGCGCGAGCGGTACCGACGCGGTCGCTTCGGGTGCGAACTTCGATTTCGTCTCGCCTGGGGGGCAAACCGATATCTTGTACGACCCACCCGAGTCGCGAAATAGAATCGGCGCATTGGCCGGGCCTGACCTTATGACCGACGGTAACGATATCTCACTGACTGACTACGCAGATCAGATCGTCGTGATCAATCTGTGGGGACAATGGTGCGCCCCATGCCGCTCCGAGGCCGACGATCTCGAACGCGCCTACGAAGCAACCAAAGACCTCGGCGTTCAGTTTCTCGGGATCAATGTTCGAGATCCTCAACGTGACAAAGCTCAGGACTTCGTCGTCGACAACAACGTGAGCTACCCCTCGATCTACGACCCGTCGATGAGGACCTTGATAGCGCTCGGCGGAAACTATCCGACGAGCGTGATTCCCTCCACGTTGGTGTTGGATCGTCAGCATCGCGTCGCCGCAGTGTTCCTTCGTGCACTTCTCACTGAGGATCTACAGCCTGTCATCGAGCGTGTGGCGGCCGAACGGTGAACGACTTTGCCCAAGGCATCGGGTCCAGCTTCCAGACCGCCGCCTCGAGCGGTCCGTTGCTGCTCGCCGTAGCGGCGTGCGTTTTGGCCGGTCTGGTCTCTTTCGCCTCACCGTGCGTGGTGCCACTGGTTCCCGGATACCTGTCGTATCTAGCCGGCATTTCCGGAGCTGATTCTCCGGCGGTGACCCCTGAAGACGCGACCACGAGACCCGCAGCAGGCAGATGGCGGGTGACAGGCGCGGCAACGATGTTCGTCGCGGGATTCACGGTGGTGTTCGTTTTCGCCACCGCATCGGTATTCGGCGTGATCAGCACCCTGCGCATCAACGAAGACCTGCTCCAACGGGTGGGCGGGGTGATCACCATCGTGATGGGGTTGACCTTCATCGGCCTTATTCCTGCCCTGCAGAAAGACGCACGATTCGCGCCGCGACGAATCTCCTCCCTTGCCGGCGCACCTTTGTTGGGGGGCGTGTTCGCGTTGGGCTGGACACCATGTCTCGGCCCCACTCTCGCAGGGGTTCTTTCGGTGGCGGCCGGAACTCAAGGCACGACGGCAGCGCGCGGGGTGCTGCTGATCGTCGCCTACTGTCTAGGACTTGGATTACCGTTTATCGTGCTGGCGTTCGGGTCGGTGAAAGCGCTCCGAGGCGTCGGATGGCTCAAACGCCATTCACGAACGATTCAGATCGTCGGCGGAATAATGCTCGTCGCTGTCGGTCTGGCACTGGTCACCGGTGTGTGGGGCGTGTTCATCGGCTGGTTGCGCAACGAGTTTGTCAGTTCGGTCGTGTTGCCGATATGACAGAGAGTGTCCCCACGGGAGCTCGCATCCGTCGCCTCCCGAGACTGATTATCCGAGAAAGCATTCGAATGCTGCGCCAGTACTGGCGCAGATTGACGTCGATGAGTACCGCGCTCGTGCTCCTGTTCCTCTTGGCGCTGGCAGCACTCCCCGGAGCAATGCTGCCTCAGCGAAATCTCAACGTGCAGAAAGTGTCCCAGTACATTGCGGCCCAACCAACCCTTGGCCCACTGTTCGACAAGCTGGAGTTGTTCGACGTCTTTTCCAGTTTCTGGTTCACCGCAATCTACGTTCTCCTGTTTCTCTCTCTCATCGGCTGCCTGTTTCCACGCTTGCGGGCGCATCTCGGCGCACTCAGGAGCCAGCCTGTGCGGGCACCTCGGAATCTGTCCCGGTTGCCGCACCATTTCCGCGGCGAGGTAGATATCTCTCACGACGAGGCCTTGACGAGAGTGCGCCGGTCTCTCAAGGGTTGGCGCATCGCAGTCAATCCCGAAAATGATTCCGGAGTATCGGTTTCGGCGGAGAAGGGATATCTGCGCGAGGCCGGGAATCTGGTTTTCCACTTCTCGTTGATCGGGTTGCTCGTCACCGTCGCCATCGGCAAGCTGGTGGGGTACGAGGGTTCGGTCATCGTCATTGCCGACGGTGGTCCTGGATTCTGCAACACCTCACCCGCTGTGTACGACTCATTTCGCGCTGGAAGTGCAACTGACGGAACTGGTCTCGCACCGTTCTGCATCAAGGTCAACGATTTTTCCGCGGACTATCTCGATACTGGTCAGGCCGAAATGTTCACCTCCAACATCTCATACCAGAGCGGGCAGGACATCGCGACCAATACGTGGAAGGACTACCGTCTTCGAGTCAACGAACCGTTGCGTACCGATGGCGCCCGCGTCTATCTGACCGGCCACGGGTACGCGCCGCAGTTCACCGTCACTTTCCCCGATGGCCAGTCCCGTACCGAGACAATGCAGTTTCAACCGGACGACGCGGTGACGTTTCTCAGCAGTGGGGCGTTGCGTTTCGATCCACCCGGCGGTTCGTTCCCCGATCCGAACGAGCGCCGGAAGAATCAGATTGCCATCGAGGGACTCTTCGCGCCGACCGCGGCCTTCAGTGGGACGCTCCTGACTTCGTCGTTTCCCGACGCACGTGATCCTGCGGTCGCGATCGACATCTACAAGGGCGATACGGGTCTGGATACCGGCATTCCGCAATCGATCTTCTCGTTGAATACGGAGATGATCAACCAAGGAAGGCTGGTCAAACAAGATCGTGTGAACCTTCGACCGGGAGAGACGCGGACTCTCTCTGACGGAACACAGGTTCGGTTCGACGGGGCCAAGGAATTCGCCAATCTACAGGTGTCGTACGACCCTGCGCAACAGTGGGTTCTCGTCTTTGCGATCACGATGATGCTCGGACTTCTGACCTCGCTCGTGATCAGGAGGCGGCGCGTGTGGATCCGTTTACGCCCGGGGGCAGCACCGGAGCAGGTCGATCTCGAACTCGGAGGCCTCGCGAGGACCGATCATGCAGGGTGGGGCGGCGAATTCGACGATCTTTGTGAGAAATTGTGGACGGACCAGCACAGTTCTCCTTCTACGGGAGCGGGCCTGTGAGGGTCCCTTCGTCCGAACGTGCACTCACTGCCGACGGTGAACTCGATGCATGCCTGAAGAGTGGTCGCCCCAAACGGCTTTACGGTGGGAACGCTTTGCGTCTCGCGCTTTCGGTGGGCGCTGGGTGGCTGCTATTTCTCAGTTTTCCGCCGCGCACGCTGTGGTTTCTGGCCCCTGTCGCCATCGCCCTGCTGACCGCCGTTCTCCAGGGTCGCAGTCTCCGTGCGGGTTTCGGATTCGGCTATGCCGCGGGACTGGGATTCTTCGTTCCCTTGCTGCCGTGGGTCGGAGCGTATGTCGGTGCAACGCCTTGGTTGGCGTTGGCGGCGATTGAAGCGCTCGCGTTCGGCGTGTTCGGCGTACTGGCAGTGGCCGTCGGTCGCGCTCCCCTTTCCCCGGTGTGGATTGCGGGTGCATGGGTCACCGCCGAAGCACTTCGTAGCCGAATTCCGTTCGGCGGTTTCCCGTGGGGGCGTTTGGCCTTCGGGCAGGCGGACAGTCCGCTGCTGCCGTTGGCTTCGATCGCAGGGGCGCCAGGTCTTTCCTTCGTGACTGCACTGACCGGAACTCTCATCGCCTGGTCACTGGCCGGACCCTCCCGTGTTCGATGGCAAGCATTGGCGAAGGGTGGCGTTGCCGTCGTCCTCATCTTTGTGAGTGCATTGGTGACAAGTTCTCCCGGTGCCGCCCCTGACGAGGTCGTCACTGCTGCCGTCGTTCAGGGCAACGTGCCGCGACTCGGCCTCGATTTCAACGCCCAACGCCGAGCGGTGCTCGATAATCATGTTGCCCGCACCGAGCAGCTCGCTGCCGATGTCGCGGCGGGTCGCGCAGCCCGGCCACGGCTTGTTATCTGGCCCGAAAATGCTTCGGATATAGATCCTTTGGTGAATCGGGATGCGGCAGAGCGACTGGACCGAGCAGCCCGTTCGATCGGGGCACCAATCCTGGTCGGTACGGTTCTCGTAGGTGAAGCGAGCACATCGATCAACAGTGTCATGGTGTGGGATCCCACGGATGGCCCTGGCCAGCAACACATCAAACGACAACTCGTGCCGTTCGGGGAGTACCTGCCGCTCCGACCGATCATTCGTGCAGTGTCGTCGTACGCCGATTCTGCGGGCAATTTCGTTGCCGGGAATGGGAACGGTGTCGTCGACCTCAACGGAGTTCAGGTAGCTGTTGCCACGTGTTACGAGGTGGCCTTCGACGATCTGGTGACCGAGTCGGTCCAGGCGGGAGCCACCGTCATCGCGGTTCCCACCAACAATGCGACCTTCGGCCGGACGGAGATGACCTTTCAGCAATTGGCCATGTCGCGGGTGCGGGCAGTCGAGCACGGTCGCACTGTGTTGATCGCCGCGACCAGCGGTGTCAGTGCGATCATCACGCCGACGGGAGAGGTACGCCAACAGAGCGAGATCTTCACAGCACAGGCATTGACCGACGAGATCGCCCTGCGTTCCGATCTCACACCGGCAACACGTCTGGGCGCGGTTCCCGAGATCGCCCTGGCGGTGATCGTCCTTTCTCTCGCTGCCGCATCTCTCTTCGGGGGCGCGTACCGCTTCTGTCTCGGCAGAAGAACGAAACCATGAATTACTATGATTGATAGTAATTCAGTGTCGGTGCCAGCGCGCAAGGGAACGAGTCCACCAATGTCGAAGAACCGCAAGAAGAACACACCCCGCCCCCGCGGCGGTGGGGTGCCCGGTGGCCGAAGTTTTCCGTGGTCGATATCGATCGCAGTCCTGATTATCGCCGGCCTGGTCTCGGTCATCGCCTACAACATGGTGCCCAAGGCCATCGAGAGGACCGAAGCACAAAAATACGCTCCGAGCGCGGACAACCCGGACCCCTCGCTGTCCATCGAAGGGGTAACCGAAATCGAATACGCGGCCGGCAATCATATTCAAGCGCCTCAGCGCGTTGCATACGATCAAACTCCCCCCTTGGGAGGAGCGCACGATCAGTACTGGGCGACATGCACAGGCATCGTCTACCCGGAGCCGATACGCACTGAGAATGCGGTGCATTCACTCGAGCACGGTGCGGTCTGGATTGCCTACAACCCCGACTCGTTGAATCCGTCCGACGTCGACGCCCTTACCTCCCAAGTCAACGGTAAGCCGTATTCCCTGATGTCACCGTTCCCTGGCATCGATTCCCCCGTTTCGATTCAGTCGTGGGGGCACCAACTCAAAGTCGACAGCGTCGACGACCCCCGTATCGCAAAATTCATCACCGCCCTCAAACAGAACCCGAACACCCATCCAGAGGCCGGTGCCAGCTGTGCAACGGTCCCGGGAGGATTCGACCCGAACGCTCCTTTCCCCTTCGACGCATCTCCGCCAGGCCCTGACGCGATTCCCGCAGCGTCGGAGCAGTCAGCCACTGGTCTTCCCGCAGCAACGACCCCACCTGCGCCGGCGATCACGAGGAGTCGCGAAAATGGTTGAACACGAGGCGGTATCGATTCAATCCGAGTCGGTATCCGATTCATCGGGCAAACGCCATGCCACGCCGGCCGCAGTGTTGGTGGTCGGTATTGTCATCGCTCTGTTGATCGGAATCATCATCGGCCTGTGGGCAAAGGGGCGGATCGAGAACACCTCGCAGGGGGTCCCAGCCGTCGGCGCAGTGGAGGTCGGCTTCGCGCAGGACATGTCGGTTCACCACGGGCAAGCGGTCGAGATGTCGTCCCTCGCATTGGTGAACACTGCCGACCCCGCTATCCGTACGCTCGCGTACGACGTCGTCACTACTCAGCAAAGTCAGATAGGAATGATGCAGGGGTGGCTGTCCATCTGGGATCGACCCGCCCGGAGCACGGGCGAGTATATGGAGTGGATGCCCTCAACTTCCTCGGCGATGAATCACTCGATGCCCGGCATGAGCACCGGACAAAGTGATTCCGGCGTAACTGAATCAGTCGCGATGCCGGGAATGGCTTCTCCCGCCGAACTCGCGGAACTACGCACCCTGACCGGACCGGCATTTGAGATTCGCTATTTGCAATTACTGTTGCGCCACCATCAAGGGGGAATTCCGATGGCCCAATACGCCGCTGACAATGCCGATCTCCCCGTCGTGACAAATCTTGCTCGACAGATCGCCGCTACACAGCAGGCCGAATCGACCGCATTGCGAGAACTGCTCGCAGTGAGAGGTGCCCAACCGATCCCGATGAACTGACCACTCATCTCACACACCGTCGCATCCGCCGAACCCGATCATCGAGATGCCGAGAGCAGTCATCGACGGGGAAGGGTTTTGAGGAATTCGTTGTAGGCCTCGAGGTCGACGTCACCGTCCCTGGCGGCCTTTTTGTCGACGGCGGCGTTGGTGCGGGTCTCGTCGCGATTCCACCTCATCGCGAAAACCACCATGATGATCAACGCGACGGGTTCTCCGTACGACCATGCCAAAGCCCCCGCCATTTGTTGATCGGCCATCAGATCGACGTTCCAGGACGCCGGCGGATTGGTGAAGGTACTCAGGAGTGGCGAGGTTGCCATCATCAGGATCACGCCGATGAAAACATGGAGAGGCATTTCGACGAAGAGGTCGAAACATCGACCCAGGTTGCTTTGCTTGACGGGCAACGGCCCAGATGAGAGCACCGGAACGATGAACAACACTCCAGTGGCCAGGAAGAAGAGCTCCAGGCCTGTGTGACCGACCCAGGACGACGCCACCAGGTCGAATACCGGCGAGAGGTAGATGCCGTAGTAGCTGAACAGGAACAGTGGAATCGTGACGCCGGGGTGTAGCAGAATCTTCGCCGTCCGGCTTCTGAGTGCCGTCAATGCCAGCTTGAGGATCGGAATTCCCCACCCTGTGTGAGGGGTGGAGCGCAGCAGGAGAAGACCTGGGCTGCCGAGAACGAGCAGTGGTGGAATCGCCATCGACAAGGTCAAATGCTGGAACATCCAGATACTGAAGAGTTCGTACCCGTAGCCCTCGACGGCGAGCCCCGTGACCAGGATCAGCAATATACAGCCGAAGAGGAAGCTGGCCGTCCTCGTCCACGGCCACACCCGACCGGAAGACGTCACCCGGTAGACACCCCAGCCATACCACGCTGCCAGTAGGACTCCGATCAGTGGTAGGACCGGGAGCGGCTGCGGCGCCCACCCCACCATTGCTCCGAACGAAGGCACGGCCTCGGGTAAACGTATCCAGTCCATCACCTACGTGGTCCCTCCCCGCTCGTACTGTGTTGTAACATCTCAGCGCTTCGAGCGCTTGTCTCCGCGGAGAACGATGACCATCCCGATCACGAACAGGATTGCCACTGCGCCACCGAGAATCGGCAACAACAGTGGGGATCCGTCGTCGGAGTCGGCATCGGCGGTCGCCGCCGACGGCGCAACAGTTGCCGGAGGTGTTGCACCTCCGGGAAGCGGCGCCGCATTGTTCTTCGCCGCGTTCAAGGTGAAGGAGTACGACCCCGTGATCGGGTGTCCGTCCTCAGAGATCACCCGGTAACCAACGGTGTAAGTGCCAGACGACATCTGACCGGTCGTCACGAGAGAAACGCGCTCTCCCTGCACCGACGGCTCCCCGGCTCCGACCTGCGTCCCGTCGGCCGCACTGACGGTCACGTTCGCGAAACTCGTCTGAATCTCCTGATTGAAAACCAATTCCACCGAACTCGGCGCAGTGTCGAGAACTGCGTCGGCGGATGGAGTCGATCCGACCAGTGCACTGTGTGCTTGCGCGGTGCCTGCGCTTATGAGCGCACACCCCGCAGCCACCAGCAGCACAACCATTGCACGCCTCAAAATCTGTTCCTCCTACTCGGCTCACACCATCGAGGTGCGGAGTCCGGCGATCGATGCACACCGCACTTCGCTGAGACAATACCTCCGACTACTATGTTGCATAGTATTCAGGGCTGTGTGGTGGCCGGAAGGTTGCACGCATCGACGAACACCGACCAGGTAGGCGGATCCATGAAGTTGACCACCAACGCGAAATTCTCGATAGCCCTGATAGCTGTCTTCGCTGTCGTCCTCGGCGCGCTGTTGCTCGGCAACCGCAGCGGGAGGGAGACAAACAGCGCCAGCGCTTCGGACGCATCGGTTCTTCGCGACGACACGCATCTACTTTCCTCTGCGCCGGACAACGATGTCGTTCTGGTCGAATTCCTCGACTTCGAGTGCGAGGCATGCCTGGCGATGTATCCGACGATGGAGCGGATACGTGCTGAGTACGCTGACCGCATCACGTTCGGTGTACGGTACTTCCCCATTCCCAGTCACACGAACAGTCGACTCGCGGCGCGAGTCGTCGAAGCGTCGTCCAGGCAAGGGAAGTTCGTGGAGATGTACCAGCGAATGTACGACACGCAGACCCAGTGGGGCGAGTCGTCCGAATCTCAAGTAGCCCTCTTCCGTACGTTCGCCCAGGATCTGGGACTCGACATGGCGACCTTCGAAGCAGATATGAATGATCCCGCAGTCGCAGAGCGTGTCGAAGGGGACTTCAACGAAGGTATCGACCTGGGCGTGCAGGGCACACCGACGCTGTTCCTCAACGGCGTCCAGTTGCCGTCCATGCCGACATATGACGATCTCACCGCTCGCATCGACGCAGCGCTGGCCCAATGACATCAACGGGAGCACGCGGTGCCCACGTCGACACTGGTATACCTCCGACTGTCGACTCGGCCCCGAAAGTGTGCTCCCCCTATGTCGTCGGATGGATTCTCACTGCAGCAGGCGCTCTCGGCTTGGCGGCGTCTCTGATACTGACTATCGAGAAGTTTCAGCTTCTCGCGGATCCCTCATATCGCCCGTCCTGCAGCATCAACCCCGTCCTCAGTTGTGGATCGGTGATGAGTTCTCCACAAGCCTCGATCTTCGGTTTCCCGAATTCGATCCTCGGTATAGTCGGGTTCACCGTCCTACTGACCACGGGAATCGTGACCCTCACCGCCGCAAAGGCACTACCTCAGTGGTATTGGCGCTGTATCGTCATCGGCTTGCTCACCGGAGCGGTGCTGGTTCACTGGCTGATTTTCCAAAGCCTGTACAGAATCCAGGCACTGTGCCCATACTGCATGGTCGTGTGGGTGGTGACGATGACAGCCCTCTGGTATGCCATTTTGCATCTAGGTGCTCGTAGCGCGTCGACCTCCTCGCGAATCGTGACCGTCGGCACCGAGAAACACACTCTCGTGCTTACTATCTGGATCGTGTCCGTCGCGAGCATGATTCTCAGCGCATTCTGGGACTACTGGTCGACACTGGTCTGACGAGTCCCACGAAAATCTGCCAACGCCGTCGCACTCGGCCAACTGTTGCACGATCAGTCAACCTTCAACTCAACTACTATGGATCTTAGTTTTTAGATCCGCAACCCTCCCGAGTAGAGGGCGATGAGGCCAGGAGAAGGAGACGAATATGAAATTCATGGGTGCAGCGAAAGCGCTAGTCGACAAGGGCAAGGAGGCTGCCTCGAAGAACGCAGACAAGATCGAAAACGCGATCGACAAAACCGCCGCGTCTGCCGAAGCCAAGACCGGTGGAAAACTGACCAGCCAGATCCGGAGGGCTGCGCTTGCGGCAAAGAGAGCGATTCCTCCGAAGAAGTAGCGACTCTCTTTGCCTTGCCGCCTGATTGCTCGTTGGTCTCCACGCCGTACGACTGAGAATCGGCGTCGAGAGCGCGAATAATCTCGCTTCGGTGTGCCCCCCTCGTGACAGCACACCGAAGCGAGGAGCGCTCAGGGTTCGGTCTGCGGAATCACGATACTCGCGTGAAAATCTCTGTGCCACAGCCGCGCAAGGAGGGCGTAATAGGATTCGGTTACCCTCGATTGCGTCGAGAGCGCCGCTTCCGACGACTCGATTGTCGTCGGAACGAGAAGGAGGGCACGATTCGCCAATGCCGCCGCGGAACTCCCGATATCCATCACTGCGCCACTGATACTGGCCGCGGCGTTCAGCACGGGGTCTGGAAGGACAGTGGTGGAACGCATGAAGGTCCGCTCTGCGTCAACGAAATCCGCTCCGGTCTGGAGATGATTCTCGATTGCGGCGATTACTTCGCTGACTCGACGGGTGTGAACCCGAAGTTTGCGGGGGTGCCGGATGTGGCGACGAGATACCGGTGGCAAAGTCCGCAACCGGGCACCAGCATGGTTCGCCACGCCGCCGTCGAGAGCGGTCGGCAGTACGTCTCGAATCAACCAGTCCGTGAGTAGGGCGGCAGCGGTATCTGTTGCCGGGACGATGACCACCGGCATTGTTCGTGTTGACATTGACTTTCCCATCGGTATGGCCGCCGAGCTAATTCTTCTCGTCATCATCGGACGTGGATGCGGTAAGTACCTTCTCCGATTCTGATGAACTCGTCTCCGGCCGGTGACCGGCCCCGACGTGTGCTTCTGCTCGCATCCGAGCAACCATGTGCGGGTAATGCAACTCGAAGGCCGGACGCTCGCTGCGGATGCGCGGCAACTCGGTGAAGTTGTGACGCGGCGGCGGGCAGGTCGTTGCCCACTCCAGCGAGTTTCCGTAGCCCCACGGATCGTCGACAGTGACCACTTCGCCGAATCGGTAGCTCTTGAAGACGTTCCAGATGAACGGGAGAGTGGAGGCTCCGAGAATGAAGGAACCGATGGTCGAGACTGTATTGAGTGTGGTGAACCCGTCCGCGGGTAGGTAGTCGGCGTAACGACGCGGCATACCCTCGGCACCGAGCCAGTGCTGAACGAGGAACGTCATGTGAAAGCCGACGAACGTGGTCCAAAAGTGCCACTTGCCAAGGCGCTCGTCCATCATGCGACCGGTCATCTTCGGGAACCAGAAGTAGATACCGGCGTACGTCGCGAACACGACCGTACCGAAAACCACGTAGTGGAAGTGGGCGACCACGAAGTAAGTATCCGTGACCTGAAAATCCAGCGGAGGGCTCGCCAGCAGCACACCGGACAGACCACCGAAGAGGAAGGTGATCAAGAATCCGAGAGAGAACAGCATCGGTGACTCGAACGTCAGGTGTCCCTTCCACATCGTGCCGATCCAGTTGAAGATCTTCACACCCGTCGGCACGGCGATCAGGAACGTCATGAACGAGAAGTACGGCAGGAGAACCGCGCCCGTCGCGTACATGTGATGCGCCCACACTGCGATCGACAGCGCCGCGATACCGAGCGTCGCGTAGACCAGGCCGCTGTAGCCGAAGATCGGTTTGCGGCTGAAGACCGGAAATATCTCCGAGACGATACCGAAGAAGGGCAGCGCGATGATGTAGACCTCGGGGTGGCCGAAGAACCAGAACAGGTGCTGCCACAGCAGGACTCCGCCATTCGCGGGGTCGAAGATGTTGCCACCGAGGCGACGGTCGTAAAGCAGTGCGAAGAGTGCGGCGGTCAACAGCGGGAAGGCCAACAGAATCAAGACAGAGGTGATGAAGATGTTCCACGTGAAGATCGGCATGCGGAACATCGTCATACCGGGAGCGCGTAAGCAGACAATGGTGGTGATCATGTTGACCGCGCCGAGAATCGTGCCGAGACCGGAGACGAGAAGCCCCACAATCCACAGATCCGCACCGACCCCAGGTGAGCTGACTGCCGAACTCAGAGGCGTGTAGGCCGTCCAGCCGAAATCTGCGGCACCTCCGGGAGTGACGAACCCGCCCGTAGCGATGAGAGCACCGAAAAGGTAGAGCCAGTAGCTGAACGCGTTCAGTCGCGGGAAGGCGACATCCGGCGCACCGATCTGCAGGGGGAGAACGAAATTGGCGAATCCGAACACCACCGGCGTCGCGTACAGCAGCAGCATGATCGTGCCGTGCATGGTGAAGAGTTGGTTGTACTGCTCGTTCGACAGGAATTGCATGCCCGGAATCGCCAGTTCGCTGCGCATGATCAGCGCCATGAG
Organism: Rhodococcus sp. T9N; assembly: GCF_024436645.1. NCBI lineage: Bacteria > Bacillati > Actinomycetota > Actinomycetes > Mycobacteriales > Nocardiaceae > Rhodococcus > Rhodococcus sp. T9N. The sequence continues at coordinate 98,528 of NZ_JAMSKS010000020.1, forward strand.
CCCGCCGATGAGGAAGAACGCGAACGAAGTCACCAAATACATCAAGCCGAGCGTCTTGTGATCGGTCGTCGTCACAAGGTTCCGCAGCACCGATCCCTTCGGCGCCCGTCGCGCGGGGTACGGCCGGGCGGGGATCGGGGGTGATGCAATTGCGGTCATAGTCAGCCCGCTTCCTGTCGAGACGCAAATAGAGTGTGCGACAGAAGCATAACCCAAATACTACGTTGCATAGTTTTTGGGTCCGGGTGGCGCCTCGGCCACCCTTTCCGACTGCCGTCAGGTCACGAGGGCATGAGCGGACGCAGAGAAGACGACCATGGTGGTCAACGCGGCGATGACGGGAACGATCATCGGGAGCATCGCAGCAGAGATGCAGACCAGTTTGGTGCCGCGAATCCGGGAATCCGTCTGCAGCCTGACCAAGCGCACCGAGATCTCGTCGTCACCGAGCCCGAGAGTCCACACCGGCTGAGGTAGCGGCGACGTCGCCACCACGCGCAACGCCGACCTGACGGCATCGGGGCTGGTGGCCTGTGCGGCCCGATCATCGGCAGCGAGCTCGACCAGCCGCCGCACCGCAGCGGGAGCCGCTTTGAACAGCGGGATCACCGGCAGCGCCTTCGCGAAGACTTCACACACATTGATGATTCGGTGATGGTGACCTCGCAAGTGTGCCCGCTCGTGGGCGATCACCGCTTCACGCTCGGATGCAGTCAAGCAATCGGAGAGACCTTTGGTCGCTACGACGAATCCCGGCCGTCCAGCGACGCTGTAGGCCATCGGCATCGGATGATCAAGCCAGAGAACGTCATCCGATGCCGGATCTGCGCGGGCGATGATCGATACGACATCACGGTGGTAGTCGCGGACCTTGGCTCGGCCCTTATGTTGCCGATGAGCCAAGAACAAGCTGCGAACGGCGATGAGCGCGGTAACCGCAACTCCGCCGACAGCGAGCGCTTCCCCGATCCAGGGGGCCATCGCGTGTTGGAAGGCAGTGAAGCATCGCACAAGGGCCTCGGAGAGCCCTTCCGCTGGTGCATGGCTCGGCCACAGAAGGATCACTACTGCCGATACGGCAAGGAATCCCAGACCCACGATGCTGCCGATCCATGCCGCGAGAATCGCTGCAGGAGCCAGAGTGGTCGATTCGAAACGCCGCAAAACCTTGGGCATGAACGCTCCGATGAGCACGGCCCCGAGAAGGAGGACTGCGGCGAGAGTCATCTACCGAACCTTGCCGTGATCCAGTGCTCGCCGCAGTGCCTCGTATTCGTCATCGGAGACGTTTTGCGCGAAGTGCAGAAGCGCTGAAACAGAGTCATTGCTGTTGTCGAGTAATTCGCGCATGGCCAGTGAGGTCGCTTCATCGCGGCTACGCGATGGCGAATAGATGTATGCGCGGCTTCGTTTTTCCCTCTGCACCCACCCTTTTTCGTGAAGGTGCGTCACGACGGTCAAGATCGTGGTGTATGCCTTCGGGGCGCCGCCCTCGAAGCGGTCGACCAGATCCCGCACAGACTGCGGCTCTTCTGCATCCCACAGGAGATCCATCACTTCGGATTCGAGCCCGCCGAGTCTCTTCATCTTCCTTCCCCCTTCGGAAATCGTCGATTGCGTCAGTCACTGACGGCCGGAGGCTGGATCTGTACCCCACGCGCGTCCAACCATGCCATGGGATCGACCTTCTGGCCGTCTGCCTGCCACACCTCGTAATGCAGATGTGGCCCTGTTGATTGTCCCCTGTTTCCTACCGTCGCAATCAATTCTCCGGCACGCACCTTTTGACCCGCGGTTACCAGAGTCTCGTTGATGTGTCCGAAGACCCCGATTGTCCCGTCATCCTGCAGGATACGGACCCACAGTCCGAAACCGGACGCAGGTCCGGACTCGAGTACCGTGCCGTCGGTGACGGACACGATAGGTGTACCGATCTCATTGGCAATGTCCAACCCGTAATGAGTCGACCCCCAACGCGGTCCGTAGTTCGACGTCAATGTTCCGCTGACAGGAGCCATCGTCAGCGGTTGGCGTGCAGCTGCCTCTCTCGAAGCGCGATCGGTGTCGCGTTCGGTGCCTCGAGCCAACTGTTCGGCCAGCCTCCCCAGCTCGGCCAGTTTGGGAACCTGGAGAATTTCCGGAGCCGATGCCAGCGCCTGCTCGAGAGGTGCCAACGGTTGCTGGTCGAGCTCGACGGGAACACTGACGCTCCCTGTCGATGCATGTGAGGCGGATGTGCCGGCGGCAAGCAAAGCGCCGGTGGCGACAGAGAGAACCAAAGCCCGTCCACCAGGACGATTGCGGGACTGTCGGCGATGAGCGCCGCCGCGTCGCGCCTGAACGCTTGCAGCGACGGATTCACGGTCGACTGCAGATGCGGTGGAGATGTACATCGTGTCGACTGGCAGGTCGCGATCGCTGCGTGGCGTGTCGAAAAAGCTACTTTCCCGAAGTGGGCAGTCGAGATCGTCGGTGTCGGGCTTGCGGTGTCGGGCCAAGATCGCATTCCTTGCGTCGCGGAAGGTCACAGAATGGTGACGGTCCCAGACAGCGTACTACTATTTCGCATAGTTTTTGGGCGAGCGTTGACAAAATTCAGAATCTCGACGAGACGCCCCGCTGCAAATGCACCTTCTCCTACTCATCTGCCGCGCGATGACATCTCGGCGAGCAGCACGCGTTGAGGAGAAGCCCTGTCGCGATTGCCAGGGGTATTGCTCCGATCGCGAGTATCAGTCCGGCACCGAACCGTTGATCTCGTGCGAGGTCGTCGAGCCAGCCGCGCTGCAACGATGTGAAGTACTGATCGGCAATCACCGCGTCAGTGGTGATCAGTGCTGCTGCGAGGCCCCCGTAGGCCAAGAACGCCGCAAGGAGCAGGGCCGTCCTGATCGCGGCGCTCGCTCGTCTCGGCAAGGGATCGACGCCGACCATGACCCAGAAGAACATGAAACCGCAGATCAGCAGGATTCCGTTGATCACCAGGTGGGGGACGTGCGAGCCGGCGACAGCGCTGTACATCCCTCCCAGGTAAAGGAGAGGCAGGGCTCCGGCGAAAATCACAGCAATCACATAGGGCTGGGACATGAATCGGAACCAGGAGCCTCTGTACACGCTTTGCGCCCATTCCCTCAGCCCCGGCGCATCTCCGGACGATCGCCGAACGGAGAGCCTGAACAGCGTGAACGGGGCGCCCAGGACCAGACAGAGTGGAGCAAGGACCGCCACGGCGGACGTTGCCGCCATATGCATACTCATCACTGCAGGTGCATACCTACCCACTCCCGATGATGTTGCGACAAGCAACACCAGGCACCCCAGAGCCCAGCTGACCGATCGGAACGTCGACCACTGCACGCCCTGCTGTCGGAGGCGAAAAACGCCGACGACGTAGCACGCAGCCAACACCACGGCGAGAGTTCCGAAAATGAGATCGAATCGCCAGTCGACGAGCAAGCGGCCCGCAGTCGGTACGCCATCGAGCGCATACCCGAGCACCTCCTCGACTCTGCTCGGATCCTGTCGCTCCGTGGGCGCCGGGGGCGGCGTGCGGCCCAGGGCGACGGCGATACCGACGGTTACTGCGAGAACCACCGACTCCACCACTGCCAGACGAATGAAGGTGCGACCGTCGCTAGGATCCTTCGTCAGTTCGGCGATCGCGATTTTCCGTTGGCGCCAACCTGCCAGTCCGGTGAGGACCAAGGCGGCGACTTTGGCAAGAATCAAGACACCGTAGGTGCTACTCCACACCGCGGTGAGCGGCACCCGCACGGCAGCGTTGACCACACCGCTGATCGCTATGACGACGAACGCCATGAGTGCCACGGCCGAGAAGCGGCGCGCGGCGAAGTCGAGATAGCTCCCCTTTCTGCGGGCATGCAACACGAGAGCCGCTATTCCTCCCATCCAAATCGACGCCGCGAGGATATGCAGAACCAAACTGTTCGTGGCGATGTCGTGGGATCCACCCGAAGAGGAGTGACCCGACAATGCCCTGGGGAGCAGGCTGAACAAAGCGAATGCGAGAAGTAACGGTGTCCACGAATATCGCAGGGTCAGACGACACGCAATCGCGAGCACGAGTGCGAGCCCTGCGGTCCATGCCCATGCAGTTGTGACATCGATGTCCGAAATCGCGCGAGCGAACAGCCCTGGATCGGCGAACACGACGGAGAGAGGTTGGCCTGAACTGTCCGAGAGGGTGAGTGGAACGAGCAGCGCCGCGCATACCGCCCAGATAGCGGCGGCGACGCTTGCGGTTCGTAGCGCCAGATATCCGTCGACATCGAGTACACCTGAGGCTTGAGGCGGAACGAGAACGGCAGCCAAAAGTAGACTGCCTACGGTCATCACGGCGGCAACCTCGCCGAACGCCATCACCGCCGGGAGTCCGTAAATCGTCAAGGGCCCCGGATCTGGAAGTCCGAGCAATCGCAGCGCCTCGGAAGTTGATGCGCGCGCCAATGCCGCCGCAGTGATTGCAGCTATGACACCCCATCCCAATACTTTCCGTATGGGTCGTCCGACGACGAGGGTATCGGCGCCGGACGGTTCGGTTTCGATCATTTGCGGGTGGACCTCTCAGCATTGTGGATCTCGCCCGCGCGATCGGCGCTCCGGACCAAAATACTATGACGGATAGTTGCATGGGTGCTTCAGCCAGGGTTTACTGAAACTCTCTCGTTGGCAAATATGCGCATATGAGAATACGACGCTCCAGTCATAGGCGAGAAGGGCATATCGAGATGGGTCACGGCCATGGGCACGGCGTTGCGGAACAAGCTGCGAGTGCATCGGGTAAACATGTCCGCAAATTATGGATAGCCGTCGGGCTCGGTCTGGTCACGTTCGTCACGCAAGTCATCGTGGGGTTGTCCACGTCATCGCTCGCCCTGCTCTCCGACTCCGCACACGTCTTCACCGATGTGTTCGGCATCCTCATGGCATTGACCGCTATCTTGCTTGCGCAAAGAGCGCGATCGCGCCCGGATCGCACGTTCGGTATGTACCGGGCGGAGGTGTTCGCTGCCTTGTTCAATGCCCTACTCCTGTTCGGTGTCGCCGGATGGGTTCTCTACGAAGCTCTCGGTCGACTTTCCGATCCGCCTGAGGTCCCTGGACTCCCGGTGAGCATTGTCGCTGTCGTCGGCCTCGTGATGAACATCGCGGCATTCTTGCTCCTTCGCAGCGGGGCGAAGGAAAGCATCAACGTCCGGGGCGCCTATCTCGAGGTCATGGCTGACATGCTCGGGTCCGTTGGAGTCCTGATCAGCGGATTGGTCACACTGATCTTCGGATGGCGGTACGCGGATCCGGTGATCGGTGTTGCGATCGGCTTGTTCGTCCTACCGCGTGCCTACAATCTCGGCCGCCATGCCCTGCGGATCCTGCTCCAGCACGCCCCCGCCGGCGTGAGCATCACCGAGGTGACGCAAGCCTTGCAGGGGATCCCCGGGGTCAAGGACGCCCACGACCTTCACATCTGGACGCTCACATCGGGCATGGAAGTTGCGTCGGCGCATCTGACGATCGACGAGGAGTCCGATCCGACCAAGGTTCTCGCTGCTGCCCAGGATCTGTTGGCCACCCAGTTCAATCTCGTTCACGCGACCCTGCAGGTAGAACCCGCCGCGGGTGACGGGCGTTGCCAGGAGCTTCCGTGGTGAGTACCAACGAGGTGACCACGAACGACAAATCCCCCCATCGCAAGAAACGAATTCTCTTCGCTACGACGGTGCTCGTTTCGGTCGTCGTCGCCCTGACGATTGAGCCCGTTGCGCGGAAGCACCTGTCCGGGGCCAACGAGATGGATCTGGGCGTCGTCAGTTTGAGGCTGGCTTACAACAGTGGTGTCGCCTTCAGCCTGGGCAATCAGCTGCCGAGTGCCGTCATCATCGCCTTTACCGGCCTCGCCACCATGGGAATCGCCGTATACGCCTGGCGGAGTGTCCCGCAAAGTCGCGGGGTGGCCGTGATCGGTTTCGCTCTGATTGTCGCCGGAGCTGCCTCCAACGTGGTCGACCGAGCCCTCGACGGGAAGGTCACCGACTACTTCCACACCGGCTGGTGGCCCACCTTCAATCTTGCCGATACCTACCTCACCTGTGGATTCATCCTGGTCGCCGTGTCGCTGCTGTTCGAATCCGCGCGCGGGTCCGAACGTGAGATTCAGCGTCCGCAATCCGTGTGACCTGATTCGAGCGAGGAGGGAGCCGGAGCGCTGTCGACAGGGAAGCAGTCCATCTCTGCGAACTTCTGCGGTTCGAGGTGGCGAAACCACGACGCCCCACTCGTCGAAAATTTCCGCGGTCCGCCTGTTTTCGGTCGAATGCGTTCGGATAGTTTGGGGGCTATGAAAATAAAGTTCGGCATGACAAACTTTGAGGTGTGACTCTTTTGACTGCCAGGAATGTCGATGCTTCGGTCGGGTGGCCATGAGCGCACCGTCGCGGCGACAATTGTTGATCGGTGGGGCGCTCGCCGGATCAGCCGGACTCATGATGAACGCAGGAAGAGTTGCGGGCGCATCGCCTACCGAGCATCCCGGAAACACCAACCCGGGTACCGCCGCACCTGACGGAGACGGCGGAGTCCGTCACGGCGGCACGAGCGGTGCGACCTTTCGGGCCGGTCAGCAGGTGAACCACACTGCCAACGGGTTTCATCCCACGGCAATGCTGCGTGACTTCGACTACGGGACGACTTCCGAATTGCCTGACGGTCGAACGCTACGCGAGTGGGAGATCTTCGCAGCCGACGAGGAGATCGAGGTAGCACCCGGAGTCTATTTTCCCGCGTGGACCTTCAACTCCCGCATTCCAGGTCCCGCCTTGAGATGCAGTGAGGGAGACCGGCTCCGGGTGCGGTTCGTCAACGGTTCCGCGCACCCTCACACGATGCACTTTCACGGAATCCATCCCGCTGACATGGACGGAATTCCCGGGGTAGGTCGGGGCATCATCGAGCCGGGCGAATCATTCACTTACGAATTCGATGCAACCCCTTTCGGATTGCATCTCTATCACTGCCACGTCAATCCACTTGCAGAGCACATTGCCCGCGGCATGTACGGCACATTCATCGTCGATCCAGCTCAGGGGCGCCCGGCGGCTGACGAAATGGTGATGGTGATGCACGGCTACAACACCACATTCGACGGGCAAGGAAACCAGCTCTACGCGGTCAACGGCATCCCGTTCCATCACATGCACGAACCGGTACAGGTGAAACGAGGCGAGCTGGTTCGCATCTACCTGGTCAACGTCCTCGAATACGATCCGATCAACAGCTTCCACGTGCACGGGAACTTCTTCGACTACTACCCGACCGGGACTCGGCTCGAGTCCAGCGAATTCACGGACACGATCATCCAGGCCCAAGGTCAGCGCGGAATATGCGAACTGCGCTTTCCCTACCTGGGCAAGTACATGTTCCACGCCCACAAGACCGAATTCGCCGATCTGGGCTGGATGGGATTCTTCGAGGTGACCGAATGACCGGCACCCCAGATCCTCCCTCTCCTACGAGCACTCATGAGAATTCCTTTGACACTGCGGGTTCCGCGCATACAGAGTCCGATCAAACAGGCGCATCTCGCACCGGCCTTTGGCTCCGAGGCGCCGCAGTACTCGCGATCATCGTCATCGCCCTGACTGCGCTGGCAATGCTCGCCGGACAAAGCCTCCCCGAACGCACCGGCCCACCGATCGAGAACATCTCCGTCGAACGAACGGCCCTCGAACCAGGCCGAATCACGTTGACGCTACGCAACACCGGCCCCGACGCGGTGACCGTCGCGCAAGTTGCCGTGAACGACACATTCGTCGATTTGGTAGGCGCTGCAGATCCCATCGGCAGACTCGAGTCCCAGACGATCACCCTCGACTACCCGTGGATCACCGGACAGCCGTACCTCGTCTCGATGCTCACCTCCACAGGGTTGGTCATCGAACACGAAATTCCCGCTGCCGTAGCAACTCCCGTCCCGGGAGTGGCGTTCTTCGGCTTGATGGCTCTATTGGGCACATACGTCGGAGTCATCCCGGTCCTGCTCGGGATGCTCTTGCTACCTGTGATGCGGGGCGCCGGCGTCAGGGCAGTCAGATTCGTGCTGGCCGTCACGGTCGGTCTGCTCGCCTTTTTGATCTTCGACGGCACGAGCGAGGGGTTCAAGCTGGCAGCAGCCTCGAGCGGAGCCTTCGGCGGCGGCACTCTCGTCGTTCTCGGCGCGGCGATCGCCTTCCTGACGCTCACGTGCATCGACCGCTACCTACGCGGAAGACGCCCAGCCGGTACGACAGGTGCATCCGAACTCAGACTGGCACTGATGATTTCCATCGGCATCGGATTGCACAATCTCGGAGAAGGCCTCGCGATCGGATCCGCGTATGCGGTAGGTGAGCTTGCGCTCGGCGCGTTCCTCGTTATCGGATTCACCCTGCACAACACAACAGAGGGACTCGCGATCATCGCACCGTTGGCTCGGCGACGTACCCCCCTGTTGACCTTGTTGGGGTTGGGATTGATCGCGGGTGCGCCGGCAATTCTCGGTGCTGTTATCGGGGCGGGCGTCGACAACCGTGAAGTATCTGCGTTGCTGCTCGGAGTCGGGGTCGGCGCAATCATCCAGGTCGTCATCCAAATTGCACCGTCCTTGCGCACACAAGGCCGCTCGGATCTGGATCCGATGGTTCTCGTCGGCGTCGGTGTCGGAATACTCCTGATGTTTCTCACTGGTTTGGTGGTCCCCGCATGAGCACGATCGATCCATCCGACATCAAGGTCGGGCGCAGAACGGTCCTCCTCACAGCCTGCGCGACAACTTGTCTCGCCGTTGCCGGATGTAGCACCCAGAACAACAGCAATGCACCCGGCGTAACCCTGGGCAGTGCCGAGGTTCCGATATCAGCGGTTCCTGTCGGCGGCGGAGTCATTCTGGCGGACGAGCAAGTCGTGATCACCCAGCCGCAGGAAGGCGTGTTCCAAGCCTTCTCTGCGGTATGTACCCACCAGGGATGCGTAGTCTCCGAGGTCAGCGATGGAACGATCAACTGCCCATGTCATGGCAGCCGATACTCCATCGTCGATGGCTCGGTCGTGCAACGACCTGCTCAGAAGCCACTGCACAGCTACGCCCTTTCTCGCACCGCGGACACGATCATCGTCAACTAAGCCGGAGAACGGCACTTCCGAACTGGGACAGCTATCTGCGAAGGTTGTTATGGAACAGTGCGTTCGGCGGCGCTGAGGAAGTGAGAGATGTGTATTCTGCACAACCCGAGTTCTCGGCGTACGGCCCATCGCATTGGGCAGCCATCGCTCTGTTTGTCGCGGGTTCGGTGTTTCTGATCTGGGCGGGACGTAGACAGACCGAAGCGCAAGCTCGCCACCTCAGCCGCGCCCTCGGCGGAATACTGGCGGTGATATACGGCTCGGCGGTGCTCTACTCGCTGTCCTCACCCACGCTAGGAGGATCCGTACCCTTACAACTCACCGATCTCGCGACAGTGTCCGCGATCTACGCATTGTGGTCGCACCGACATTGGCCGTTCGCCCTCACCTACTACTGGGGGCTTGTATTGAGTACGCAGGCGTTGATTTCACCGGCTCTGGCCGGGCCCGACTTCCCCGGTTACGAGTTTCTTGCCTTCTGGGCGATTCACCTGTTTGTCGTCTGGGCCGCGATCTATCTCACGTGGGGCCGGAGAATGCGACCTACATGGCGCAGCTACCGCTTCGCGGTACTGGTCACGCTGACATGGGCGATAGTCACTTTCATCTTCAATCGCATCGCCGATACCAATTACGGCTTTCTCAACGCCAAACCTTCCACCGCATCGCTGCTGGACCTGATGGGTCCGTGGCCGGTGTATCTGTTTTCTGGGATGACAATCGTATTCATCATCTGGGCTCTGATGACGTGGCCGTGGGAGAGAGACGGAATTCTCGACAAGGACGCCGCGCAACCCGTGGTCTAGCCGTCCTCGCTCGACCTCCGCACCCCTGGCATGGACCGACCGCTTTTCAGCAACAATCTGCACAGTCCTGCCCAATCGAGCTACCGGGCAGCCGAGTGACAGGCAAGCGAGAGCAGCAGATGTGATACTCAACCGGCATGTAGATGCAGGCGGCGTTGCACACTCCGATCGGCGACTCGCGAAGACTTTCAGTTTCACCCGCTCCAGTTCGTCTGCACGTACATCCCCGACGGTGACCGCTCTGCTGTGAAGCCGCTGATCCCGAGCCCTCAAGAACTCACTGCAGGAGGACGTGACACCAGCCCACGAATAATTTGCCAGTTACAGCGGGAATCACGTCTCAGCAGATTCACTCTGCACTCGAGCTAAGGGGTTGCTTCGAGTTGCTGATCACATATGGCGGATCGATTGCCGAAAAATGCTTCGATTGGCGGTTCAGAAAATCAGGAATCCGCTGCCGTTCGGCGTTCGAGCAGGACTGTGTCGCGCCAGATCCCGTCGAGTTGGGCGATCTTCTCGCGGATCCCGATGGTGCGGAACCCTGCCGAGTGATGCAGGGAGACGGAGGCGCGATTTTCAGGGAAGATCGACGTCTGCAGGGTCCAGAGCCCATCCGCGTCCGCTGCCATGACTTGCTTGCGTAGCAACGCTTTTCCGACACCTCGCCCGCGCATCCCGTCGGCGACATAGACGGAATTTTCGGCGACTCCGCGGTAGCAGTCCCGCCCGGAGGTCGAACTCAGGGCAGCCCAGCCGACGACGACATCGTCGATGGTGGCGACCCAGCGATGATTCGGCAGCCACTGCGCATCGAGATACTCCCGGCTGGGGACTTCGGTGGTGAAAGTGGCGTTGCGCGTGGCGATCCCTTCGCCGTAGATCCGCAGAACGGCGTCCCAGTCGTCATCGGACATGACCCGGACGGCGACATCGTCAGGAAGATCGCTCGGGCAGCACGGCCGCGGCGCGAGAACTCCCATCACGATGTCGGCGGCCTGCGGCAACGCGACGCAGCACGTCGGATTCATCGCGACAACGGTGCTGGTCCCCTCTTTGCGCAGGCTGACGAATCCCACATCGGCGAGCTTACGTACATGGTGGGAGACCGTGGGCTGCCCGATCCCCAACGCCTCGGCGAGAGCCCCGATCGTGATGCCGCCAGCAGCGCTCGCGACGCGGTGCAGCAGCCGCACCCGCATCGGTTCGGCCAGGCACGCGAACCACTGCGCGTAGGTGTCGGCGTCAGCTTGCTCGAGCACATTCGAGTCGACCGCACCTGGGTCCGAATCGCCGACGCGCACCGTCGGGGTCTGCAGCGATGTCATGCACACACTATATCGACCTTCGTCGATGGTTGCATTCATCGACTGATATCGATACAGTTCGAATTAAAGATCGATCATTGTCGATGAAAGGAATTTGTGATGACCGAACTACCCGTTGTCGTGATCGGAGCTGGACCGATCGGCCTCGCCGCCGCCGCGCAACTGCGCGAACGAGGACTCACGCCGCTGGTGCTTGAGCGAGGCGCCGTCGCCGGTACGGCGATCGCCGAATGGAATCACGTCCGGCTCTTCTCCCGCTGGTCCGAACTCGTCGATCCCGCCGCGCAGTGTCTGCTCGAGCAGAACGGGTGGAGCGCTCCCGACGTAGATGCGTACCCGACCGGACAGCAGTGGCGTCAGCTCTACCTCGAACCCCTCGCCGCCGCCCTCGGTGATGCGGTGCAGTTCGACACCGAGGTGATCGGCGTCGCCCGACGTGGCCGCGACCTGGTCGTCGACGCCGGCCGCGATACCGAACCTCTCTCCATCCACCTGCGCCGCGCCGACGGCAGCGAGGACCGCGTCTTCGCCCAGGCCGTCGTCGATGCTTCCGGCACCTGGGGCACCCCGAACCCGCTCGGCGGGGAAGGACTGCCCGCCCTCGGCGAGAGGGCTGCCGCTGCCGCGATCACCTACCGTGTGCCCGACCTCGACGACGAGGCGATCCGTGCCCAGTTCGCCGGGAAACACACCGTCATCGCAGGCAGCGGCCATTCCGCACTGACTGCCATCGTCGCGCTAGCCGGACTCGAAAAGCAAGCCCCCGGTACGCGCATCACGTGGGCTGTTCGCCGCGGGGCTATCGGTTCCGCGTTCGGCGGCGGTGAGTCGGACGAGCTGCCCGCTCGCGGCGCACTCGGACTCCGCGCGAAGAAGGCTGTCGACGACGGACTTCTCACCGTGGTCACCGGTTTCCGCACCGCCGCCGTCGAATCCGCCGACAATGGTCAGCTCGCACTGGTCTCCGATGCCGGCACCCGGATCGAGAACGTCGACAACGTCGTCACCTTGACCGGATTCCGCCCCGACTTGTCGTGGCTGTCGGAAATCCGACTCGGCCTCGACCCCGTGCTGCAGGCCCCGACACAGTTGGCGCCTCTGATCGACCCGAACGTCCACTCCTGCGGCACGGTCTATCCGCACGGCGCGAAAGAACTTCGCCATCCCGAACCGGGTATGTACCTGGCGGGGATGAAGAGCTACGGCCGCGCGCCGACGTTCCTGGCGATGACCGGGTACGAGCAGGTACGCAGCATCGCCGCCGAACTCGCCGGCGATCACGAGGCCGCCGCCCGGGTGGAGTTGATCCTCCCGGAAACCGGAGTCTGCGGCGGCGCTGGTGTTTTCGACGAACCCGATACCGCGGAATCCGAGGGTGGCTGCTGCGCCGCACCTGCTCCGGAGCTGATCTCGCTGTCCAGTCCCTCCGGCAGTTCCAACTCCTGCGGATAGGGCACAGCCGATGACGACCATCGAAGATCCGCCTCGCCCCGTCAGCCTCGATCCGTCGGGGCTGCGGCGGGTCCTGGTGGCGCTGTGTCTGACCGAAATCACCAGCTGGGGGATTCTGTACTACGCGTTTCCCGTTCTGTCGGTAGCCATTTCCCGCGATACCGGATGGTCGAGCGCTGTGATCGTGGCGGCGTTCTCGGTCAGCCAACTCGCCGCCGCCGCCGTCGGCATACCGGTGGGACGGATCCTCGATCGCCACGGGCCCCGCTGGGTCATGACCACAGGATCTGTACTCGCTGTACCCGCACTGGTGGTCATCGCGACAGCTCACACCCTCCCACTGTTTTTCGCGGGTTGGGTGTTCGCCGGAATCGCGATGGGCGCGGTGCTGTATCCACCGGCATTCGCCGCACTGACTCGCTGGTACGGCGACAACTACGTCAAAGCACTGATGATTCTCACCCTCGCCGCGGGTCTGGCCAGTACCGTCTTCGCGCCGCTGTCTGTCGCTCTGGCCGATCGATTCGATTGGCGCACAACCTACCTGATCCTCGCGGTCATACTGGCTGTGATCACCATCCCCGGACATATCTGGGGTTTGCGTGGCGGATGGCCCAACCCCGACCGGCTACCCCATGCGCAGCCCGGCGACTATCACCGCACCTCCCGCAGCATCCCATTTCTTGCTCTGCTCGTCGCCCTCGCTGCAGCTGCCTTCGCCGCATCCGCCGGCGTCTTCAACCTCGTACCGCTGCTGATCGAACGCGGTTTCAGTCCCAGCCTCGCCGCACTCACTCTCGGATTGGGCGGCGCCGGTCAGGTCATCGGCCGCATCTTCTACCTACCGCTCGCAGCGAAAACCAGTGTCCGCGTACGCACGGTATCGGTCATCGTCGTTGCCGCCCTGAGCACCGCGTGGTTAGGTCTGGCGAGCTCGGCGGCGGCGTTGATCGGCATCGCCGTCGGCGCCGGACTGGTCCGCGGCATCTTCACGTTGATACAGGCCACCGCCATCACCGACCGCTGGGGCGGTGAACACTACGGGCGCCTCAACGGGCTGATGTCCGCGCCGATCGTCATCGTCATGGCCTTGGCGCCGTGGGCCGGCGCCGTGCTTTCCACCTGGACCGGTACTTACGCCCACGCCTACCTCGTCCTTGGAGCGATCGCCCTGGTCGGCGCGGTGATCAGCGCAGCAACCATCCCCGCCCTCCGCACCATCACAACGATTCCGATCACTTCCTGACCGAAAGAGAACTCTCATGACGCACTACGACGCGATCGTCGTCGGGGGCGGTCAGTCCGGCTTGGCCGCAGCGCATCATCTGCGCCGCCAGCGGCTCGACACCGCAATCGTCGAAGCTGGTAGCGAACCTGTCGGATCCTGGCCGCAGTACTACGACAGCCTCACTTTGTTTTCACCAGCAAAGTACAGCTCCCTCCCCGGTTTACCGTTCGGCGGCGACGGTGACCGCTATCCCGGCCGCGACGAAGTCGTCGACTATCTCCGGCGTTACGCGAAGACTCTCGATGTGGATTTCCACGTCAACGAGCGAGCCGACACGGTCACCACCAGCGAGGGCCAGTTCACCGTCCGGACCGACAGCGGATCCATCTTCACTGCCCCTCGAATCATTGCCGCCACAGGAGGATTCGGCACTCCCCACATTCCCGCACTGAAGGGGCTCGATGCCTTCACCGGGACTGTTGTGCACGCCGCCGACTACCGCGAACCCACCACCTACACGGGGCAGAACGTCATCGTCGTCGGAGCCGGGAACTCGGCAGTACAGATCGCTGCCGAGCTCGCCGAAACAGCCGATGTGATCCTGGCCAGCCGAAAACCCGTGACATTCGCGCCGCAACGCCCTCTACGTCGCGACATGCATTTCTGGTTCAAGTACACCGGAATCGACACCCTCCCGATCGGGCATCTCCTCTCGCGGCCACCGACGTCGCCGGTGTTCGACACCGGCCGCTACCGCGCCGCGCTCACCGCCGACGCACCGCAACGCCGCGCCATGTTCACCAAACTCGAAGGAAACCAAGCCTTCTGGCCCGGCGGCACCACAACAACCGTCGACGCGGTCATCCTCGCCACCGGATACACCCCCAACCTGGACTACCTCACAGAACTAGGGGCACTCACCGACACCGGCCGTCCCCGCCACAAGAAAGGTCTGTCCACCACCCACCCCGGGCTCGGGTACGTGGGACTGGAATGGCAACGAAGCCTCTCGTCCGCGTCCCTACGTGGGGTGGGCCGCGATGCACACCATGTCGTCCGGACTCTCGGAGTCTGAAACCGACGTGATGGCATCGTCTACCGAAAGTCTCGTCTCCTCAAAGCTTCACCCACCCACATTTGCAGATGTGGTCAATGGTCAACCGCAAAGTCTGTCTACAAGCCAACCATTGGCCATCGTGCATTTTCCCGCCCAGTACCTCAAAATTCCGTCCAGGTATCCGGACATGTACAGCGCGGACGTTTTCACCCGCATGCTCACGTGATCGGCGCGTGATGCTCCCCCACGCCCGAGCGGGAGCGCGCGGCCGATGTCGACTTTCACTGCCCTCGGCTCGTCGAATGTCCTGATCACGGGGTGATCGGGCCAGCGTTCGGTCCAGTGGTCAGTGTTGATCACTGTGCAGCCCTCAATGGCGGTGTCGATGCGAGGGCGGTGTCGTCGACGGTCGCCCAGCGGAGCTGTCCGCTCTCGTCCCGGATCTCCAGGCTGCCGGTGCGTTGTTGAAATCCTTTGCCGACGGCCGCGACGTCGAGCCGAACCCCTGTCACACGCCCTCTCCCCGCCGTGAGTCCTGTGTATCCGGCCACCCGCGACGAGATCCGCAGATCCGGACCGTCCCATTGCCCTTCAGTGACAATCAACAGCGATCCCTTACTCCTCGCACGCGCGGCCACAGCCCTTCCGCGAGAGGGCGTTACAGCGCCACCAGAGAGGCCCAGGACAACCACGTCGAAACCCTCCAACAGAATTGCGGCGCAGTCGATTCCAGCATCCTTGGGCTGCGGCACGAGCGCGACCTTCGCCAAGTCGCCCCCTTGCTCGTGGAAGGCGAGAAGTCCGAGACCGGGCATTCCGATCACCGCCACGTGCCCACCGGCAGCGGTGACGGTGGCGAGTAGGCCGATCAGGACCGAGGCTGCGCCGTCGACACTGACGACGGTCCCTCGTGCCAACCCCCCGCGTGGGAGCAGATCACCGATCGGCTCCGGAACGGGAAGCATCCGGAGAGTCGATTGCGCGGTGGCCACGATCGGAGTTGGCTCACGCTCGCCTACGGGTTTGAGCATCACCGACGGAGTAGCTGGTTCGGTGCCGTCCGCGCGGGCAGGGATCGAGGCCATCTTGCGGCGTAGCTGTTCGAGCTTTTCCGCCTTGGTCAGCACTGTTGTTGCTGACGAGTGGGGCTTTTGGTTCATCGTCGCCCCGCTTTCCTGGATCCGCACGCACTTCCCGCCCACCAGGATACTCGAACACAGGTTCGATAAAAACAGAGTCGGGAGCGGTTGGGTTTTACGCCGGTCCAGCGATCGGCTCCAGCAAACTCGGATCGTTATTCCTCGGAGAGTTCACCGCGGTCGAGACTTCGTACGGTTCGAGGTGCGACTCCGGAACGGAGTTGATCATGGCCTGGACTTCACCTTTGTCGGTGAGATTCGGATCGAGCCAGTGTTCCCAGAACGATTCAGGCAGAATCAGCGGGGACCTGTCGTGTATGTGTCCCAAGGAATCTGAGGCTGGCCGAGTCAAGACTGTGCAGGTCCATACCCACTTGTTCGGATCATCTTCGGGCAGTTCAGGATCGGGCCACAACTCGTAGAGCCCGGCCATCGCGAGAATGTCGTCCTCGCCGTGAAGAAAATAGGGAACCTTCGACCCTGCTTCACTTTTCATCCACTCGTAGTATCCCGTGGCCGGGATGATGGCACGCCTTTTGGAAGCACTACTTCTGAATGAGGGCTTCTCCGTGACGCTTTCACTGCGGGCGTTGATCAGCTTGGACGCCATCTTCCGGTCTTTTGACCAAGCAGGGAGCAAGCCCCATTTGACCGTCCTGAGCTGGCGCTGGGGCTCGGCGCCGGGTTCCTCGCGTGGGGTTCGTTCGAGGATCACGCGGACGGGCTGAGTGGGTGCGACGTTGTACGACGGGGGCAGTTCGTCGCCGACAGTCTGCATCGTGTCGAAAAACGACTGCAATTCCTTACCTGAGCTTCGGTTGGCGTAGCGCCCGCACATGGCCTGACCTCCTCGTAGTCGGTTCCTATCCCATTGAACAGCGTGGGTCCTACTTCCACGCTCGCATGGCGTGTGATGATCTCAGCAAATACATCACAAGCAGGGAAAGGGGTTGTGCGATCAACGGTCCCCGGCCGGCACCTGCCGATGTCGCGTTGGCGGTCGCGTCCGCCACAGTCCTCGGTGTCACGGTCGGGGTTCTCCTTGCCGAAGTGGTGGCCGGCGTTGTGGTCGGAGCCGGCACCGCGGTTGTCTTCCGTTTCGTACTGCGCTCGATCATCACCCGAAAATGACCTTCTTTGCTGGTCAGCAGCGCGGAATAAGTTCGCGCATCGTCTCGTTGTAGAGGCTGTCGGTGTTCGGTTCTTTGCCCCGGGTACCACCCCAGAAATGCCGCTTCGAGCGGCCACTTGCCGAGAGGCGCAAGACGGGCACCGACCCTGTGAAGCCGCTGGACACCCTTTTCGGGGCCGGCGGCTTCGTCATATCCGGTGGCGATCAGTGGCGGCCGGGGAGGTCGACTGGCGGATGTGCAGTATTCGAAAGGTGCTGTATTCCGGCCGACGATGGAGACTAAATCATGCGCCAACGCAGTGAGGACCGAACTTCAGTCGACAAAGCCAACAGGGCGCTTCGGTGGCTACTGCTGGGATGGAGCGTGGGCAATGTTGCTGTGTGGTGGATCCACCTCGCCCGACGCAGCAGTCGTGAAGTCCAGGTTTCGCTGATAAAGCCCAGGACCCTTCGGTGAACGCACCTGGATTGATATGGGAGGCTTCCTCGCGTATTGCTCGCTGGCATCCCTCCTGGCCATTCTGGTTTGGTACATCCTGGCTCGTAGATGATCCCGTCGTTTACTTAGGCTGCGGAAACGGGCTCCAATACAACCACCAAATTGTCCATCAGCGAATCTTTCTGATTTGCACTGTTGCAGTGACTCAGTGACGACCCGGTACGTTGACCTCATCGGCGGTCTTGTCGTTGCGCAGCCCTCGAAAGGATGGGTGCCGAAGGCTGCCACCGGTGTACTCGCGGTATTCCACGTCGCAGACAAGGATCGGCCTCGACCAGGATGCATTGCGGGTGACCGCTCGCGGCGGCTCGATAGTGAACGGGCTGATCGGCTGATGGAGTTCGACGAGCTTGTCTCGTAGTTCGCGCCGCTGTCGATCGGTCAGACCCGTACCAACGTTTCCGATATATCTGAGGACCCTTGAATCGTCGTGAGCGCCGAGGATCAACGATCCGACTCCTCCTGCCGCACCTCCCGAGCCGGGGAGGAAGCCGCACACTACGGCCTCACAATTAGCTCTCAGAGGCGTTTTGATCCAGTCGCGAGATCGCTTGCCGGACTGATAGATCGAGGAGATGTTCTTGGCCACGATACCTTCCAGATGGTGTTTGCGCGCCACCTCGAGCATGGTCGGTCCGTCGACGTTGAGCCAGTGCGGTGGGACTTTGATGCGCGGGTGTTCGAG
This sequence comes from Rhodococcus sp. T9N, assembly GCF_024436645.1. Taxonomy (NCBI): domain Bacteria; kingdom Bacillati; phylum Actinomycetota; class Actinomycetes; order Mycobacteriales; family Nocardiaceae; genus Rhodococcus; species Rhodococcus sp. T9N. The sequence goes on from NZ_JAMSKS010000020.1 coordinate 117,025, forward strand.
ACTGAGATTGGCGAGCGCCTCGCGGCGCTCGAGATAGGGCAGATCGCTGGTTGATGTGCCGTCGATGTCGAGGACGTCGAACACGTAATACGAGGTCACGGCCTCGTTGCGGAGCTGTGCGGTGGGTCTGAGCACGTGCATCCGGCGTTGCAACAGGGAGAAGGACGGCACACCGTCCGGTCCGAGGGCGACGATTTCCCCGTCGAGGACGGTTTCTCGGTGTTCGAGCACCGAGCGGAGTGCATCGACGATCTCGGGGAATGATGCGCTGATGTTGTTACCGTTGCGCGACCAGAGCATCGGATGCACGGAACCTGTTGTTGCTATTGCTCTTTGGCCATCCCATTTCGATTCGAAGGCCCAGCGCTCCCCTGTCGGGGGCTGCCCGAGAGTGGCGAGCATCGGCGGCACTGGCTTTCCGGCGGTGGCGCTCATACCGTCCACTGTGCGCTGGTTTGTACTGGTTTCGGCCGGTTTTCGGAGGTTGAGACAATAGTGAAATGAGCGAGACTGCAGAACCGGATCAGACTCAGGGGTGGAGCCCGGCCCCGGACGAGGGCCAGGCCGGCACGGTGATGACGAAGGACGGTCAGTGGGCGTACCGCTACAAGGACGGTGCGGAGCTGATCATGATGAAGATGCCGGAGCGTCCAGCCTCCACGTAGGCGTGTGCAGTGGGCCCGCACCGGCCCCCTTGCCTTGCACAGGCTGGGTAGCGGGCCGCCGTTGTCTTGGACCGGCTCCGGTGACCACCTCGGTTTCGGCGAGGCGGCGAGCCTGCGGTAGATCAACACCACTTGTCTCAGCGGGTTGGCCAGTCGCTACCGCTCTCCCATAGCGGGACTTATGTCTCCACTCTGCGTGCGATCGTTCTGATTTCGCGCGGTTTGCGGGAGAGACCGCTCGACATTTACTGAGCCCTCCGATCATCAGCCGTACTTTCACGTAGCTCCATACGCAGGCACCGAGTCAGCCGATCTTCTCGTCCCGGCCGCTCAGGGTCTATCCCGTGATTGTTGTCGAGCAGATACGCGTTGGGCTCGACGACTCGGCAGGCCGGACACTGCCATCCGCTCAGTACTGCGCCCTTCTGTATCCCGCCTGCGCAATCCCACGGTGCAGTCCACATCGCCGGGATCATGCGCTCTGTCCACTCGCGAACAGCAACAACATCGCCCAGTTCAATGTCGAAAAGCGTGAGCTGCGAGTCGTTCATCGCATTTCCTGGATCAACTCTGCTCCAGGCCCGAGCACTTCGTCTTCGTCAGTCGCATCCTTAGCCCCTCGAAGGGCAACCATGAGGCCGGCAACGCCCAACAGGCATGTCATCGAGGCTCCTGCCATGAACAGAAGATCACCCACGCGAGGGACCGATTTCGCTTGCTGGCCGGATCCACGAAATCCGCGCCTCATGCTCGTCTGCGTGCAACGGAACAGAACCCGGATCATCTGGGTGAACGCCCGCCCACGCTGATTGTTCTGACACAAGATCCGCCACCGTCGCCCACGTTTCCGAGGTACAAGGCGGGTTCACAACAGCCGCTTTGGCGAGTGCTCGGCGGGTAGCTCCACTGAGGCGGAGGAGCTCTGTGCCGCAAATCCCTCGATCCCAGATGTACCGAGCGAGTTTGATGGAATCGGCATATTTCGCGGCCTCCGCGTACGAGGTATGGGTGAAGTCCACGTGGGTGGTCACGGCTGCACCCGCGGGTAGCGACGGCGCCGCTCCGAGGCGGTCAACCCACCCCAGACACCGAAACGCTCGTCGTTCGCCAATGCGAATGCCAAGCAGTCGACACGAACCTCGCATCCTGCGCAGACCCGTTTCGCCGGCCGGACAGCTTCTCCGGGTTCCGGAAAGAATGCTTCGGGATCAGTACGTTGGCACACAGCTCGCTCCTGCCAATCGACATTCCCAGCGATATCGCCTGGGTGAATCTCGGTGATGGTCATCGAAACCACATCTCCTCTACACATCGGCCTCTCGGATTGATGGGCGAACGGTAGCGAGGGACCTGGACTGCGTGAACCGGAGCGGACGGCCGGCCACCCTTTTCGACTTTCACATCGTGGACGCGAAGCGGCGTCCTACCAGATCAGTACACTTCTGTGTACTGCAAAACGACCGGTAGATTTCTAAGCGTTCGCGCCCGGACATGCGATCCTCTGACGCCGGCAACCCTTGTCCGGCGGCCCACAACCGACCGATGGGATACACGTGCCGACTCCAACTTCTTCCGCGCCTGGCCCAGTCATGACACGGCTCGCAACAGCGTTGTTCAGGAATGCACAAAGCGCCGGCCGAAACTTCAGGGATGGAGAACGTCACAACATCCGCCAGGGTGAAGAAGGAACTACCGAGCGGATCTTGTTGAACCTCGCGAAGACCATTCCCGAACTCCACGTCGGAGCCTTCAGCCACAGAGAGGAATCCCGCTACGGGGCGGACTGGGAATGGTGGATTTCGGACGGATCGAATAAATGGTTTCAGCTCGTCATCCAAGCCAAGAAGCTTCAAACGCCGAAGGCGCATCCGGCCGGGAAGTACAAGATCAAGCACAAAATTCGATCCTCCGGCATGCAGCAGATCGACCTACTCGACCTCTACGCCCGCAAGAGCGGAGCGCAGAGTCTTTATGCGCTCTACAACCCTGCGGCTCGCGGCGTCCGGTACAGCGATCACAGATGCTGCCTCGGTCCCTCCGGTGACCGAATCACTGCTGTCAGCGCAGATGTATTTCTCAAGCGGTTCCCACGTACCAAGGGGCTAATCGATGATGTCCCCCTAGCCGCGATCCGTGAGTACGCGCTCCCCTGGTCGTGCCTGGCAAACGACCGTGTCGCCACACACGACGTGCCACCGCCACCAGGGCCTTCCCCGCTGACCTTCATGCAATTTGCTCAGTGGACAGTTATGCAAGATGCCAACAGAGACTCGCTTGGCACGTTCGATTCGACCAGCGCGGCATATTCATTGCTCGTCAACTCCGTGACAATGAAAGCCCTTGCACAAAGCCAGGACTGGTTCACGCGGAACTATCGCCACTACCTCGACGACTGGATGGGCGTAGAGAGACCTGGGCAGCCCGAAGAATGGAAGGACGCGCAGAAGATTGCCATATCTCGGCACGAATCTTCCGACGAGCTTTTCGCGCAACAGCGAATCAGGATTTTCGACCGCGCTGAACTCCCTGCCTACGTCTCCGCTGTCCTCAGCAACGAACCGATCCCCGAGGACGTCCGGCACCCCTTCTCCGAGATCGATGCCGCCCCCAAGCAGATCCTCACGCTCATCGCACCACCCAGGGTCCAGCCGGTCGAGCCCCCCGGTGAGCCGCAAAATTTGACGAATACGACCTGTTACCCGTTTCGAGTAACAAGCCACCAGTCCCCCTTCCAATACCGCTACCTCGGCAGGTGAAGTTCGCGCATTCGCGTCGGGTGCATGTACGGCGGACGAACACCAGCCAACCCGAACCCCGAGGTGACCGGCGCATCTCGCGAGGCCACACATGATGCCGGTGTCGTGCGTCCCAGCGTCCCGTCAGCGTGCTCGTGCGAGAACTCCCACAGATCCTCACCTGCACGGTTCTCGAACTCCCACCGCAAAACGCGACCCTCACCGTGCGCGCGTTTCTTCCCAATCACATCGAGACCGGACACTATCGCCGCGACGGCCGTCAGGTCACCCACACCGCGCCAGGTGACAGTTCGGGAATTGGTGATCATCAACGGCATGTACCTCGCCCGGTAGCGGCCTTGCCGGTCCGAGATCACTGCCGGCACGCTCGACGCGAGTTCCTCGAGCCCTCGGTGATCAGTTCTGCTCGCCCAGTGCCGCACCACCGGATCTCCGGCCGGGTCTTCGGGGAACGAACACGTCGCGCACCAATGCCAGTCCGCGCCCGCCAGAGTGCAGCGCGCGAGAGGCAATTCGAGATCCGGCGGGGTCTTCTCCGGCGAGAGCGCCGGCACGTATTCGCCGCGGTCGAGGGCGCCTGCTTTGTGGTCGGCCCACAGCTCCGCGGCGAGGATGCCGTCCAAGGCGATCCCCCAGGGGCTTGCATGTGCCAACCCTGTCGAGAGATGGGCCCTGACCAGGAAGGGAGCGAAGGCGGTGTCTGCGTTCATGTCAGCCACCCCAATGCCTCGATCACGTCTTCTCGAAGCGGTTCCAGTTCCGCTCGCCAGTCCGCGACCTGCGGGCCGGGGCCGGTCAACACGGTCAGCTCCGACTCGGCGCGGACTCTGCCGTGCCCGATCGCGCTGCGCCCACCCAGGAAGCCGTCTCGCGAAAATCGTTCCCACACGTCACTGAAGAAGGCGATGTCGCGGTCGGTTGCCCGGTCCAGCCTCAGGAATGTTTCGAAATGTGTTCCTGCGGGCAGCGTCTCGACCTCGAAGCGCATCAACATCGACGTCTGGTGCGCCGAAGTTCCCGAACCGGGCACGGTGTCGGCATCGAAGGGCGCAGGGAAAGACTTGGTTCCGGCGTCGTCGAAGCGGCTGTAACTTTCCAGGGACATGAGCTCGAACTGCGACATGAGCACTCCCGGGTAGGGCCTGCTCATGATCGATTCTGTTTCCTTCACTCGGGGAACGACTTTGCCGACTTTGAGACATCCGTCGATCGGCGGCGCACCGCCTCCGTTTCCTCCGAACAGACTGATCGGCGGGACCAACTCGCGCAGGCGCTGACGCCGGCGGCCGGTCAGTGAGTCGCCGGCGACTTTGCTCAGGTTGCCGCCGTTGCGCAGTGCGTGCGCCGCGGAGAGAGGTATCTGTCTTTCGTAGCCGATCACATCGCGGAACAACTCCTCGGCGGTGCGTCGCAATGCTCCCCGCAGCGAGTTCCCCGACACGACCGGTACCAGCACTTTCCTCCCGTCGGGCTGCAGGATCGGTTCGCGGCGAAACAGTGTCGTCGTCGTTTCCGACTCCTCGCCTTTCTGCGAGATCGACGACAGGGCAGTCAGTTCGACATCCCATCTCACGGTCGAACGCATCAGCTGACCTTCCTCGCGGCGCGGGCAGCGGCAACTGATTCGGCCACGATGCGGGTGCGCAGGACATAGGCCGTGGGACGCTCCCGCAGCAGTGTCAGGACCGGCTCCGATTCGGCGCGCAGAAGAGCGGCCAACTCCAGCCGTTCGTCGGTTGTTCGCGGCTCGGATTCGAGCGAACGTGAGACAACCGACCACCAACGATCGAGGTCGGCTCCTCCGACATAAGTGGCAACGCGGACTCGGTTCGGCAAATGCTGCGTCCAGTACGTCGCCCGGCGCCGGCCCACCCACGAATCCCAGTCCACGCCGTAGTGCAACAGCAACAGCAGCCGCTCGGCCACGTTCTCCACACCGTGCAGCTGCGGGAGGCCTGCGGGAGCGGCAGCGAGCCAGCGGTCGGTCGGCGTCGTCATGCGTGCGCCTTGCTGCGAGGCGGTTTGGTGGCCAACAGCGCCAACGTCCACCATCGGTCGACGTGGCGGTACGCGGACAAGTGATCCCAGTCCTCGAAGATCGCCGGCCACCGACGCGCCGGTACTGTGCGAAGCACTGCATACGGGGCTGCGCTCTCGCCGAGCATGCGTTCGCCGAAGCCGTGAGAGCGCAGTCGGCGCATCGCGGCAGCTGCTGCGACATCCCGATCCGACCACGGCAAGCAGGTGTCTTCGACAGCAACGCCGCCCCACCGGGCGTGCGGCAGGATGTGTTTGCGGGCCGGGCGACGCAACGGCACCACCAGCGCGATCTCCGACGTCAACGGTGCCGACAAGGTCCGGGCCAGGCGCGGCTGCGTCAGTTCGGTCATCGCCGGCGCGGTGGTGATCAGATGCATTCGGGTTCGCAGCTCCGGCGTCTGATACGCCCACCGGCACGGTGCGCAGAGACCTTTCTCGGTCGGAGCCTTCCACGAGTCGAATGCGGTGAAGGTTCGCGAGATCGCCGACCGCGCGGGCTCGATCGGTGTGTCGGCCTTCGCGCAGCGCGCACACCGCCCCCTCTGCAGTGAGTCCTTCTCAGATGAACGATTCGTCGATGCGAACGCCGCCTCTACGACCTCCACGCACGAGGTCACCTCCTGTAGTTTTTCTTTCATCACGCTCGTCCTCCTGTGCAGGTGCCCCGAGTCGGATCGGCTTCGAGGCCTTACATACACAGGAAGATCCGCCCCAAGGGCCGCGTGTGACAACAACGCCAGAAATACTCATCGAGCACCCAGGGAAGCGGCAGAGATATGAGTGGCACCCCTCGCGCGGACGGGCTCGATCTGACCACACTGCGCGCACTGCGGCGCCCACGTCCCAACCTGGCCGCGATCAAAGAGCGCATCGAGGAACACCTCGACAATCACGACGGATATCTCGCCTTCTCCGGCGGCAAAGATTCACTCGTCGCCCTGCACCTGACCACAGCGGTCGAGCCGAACATTCCTGTCGTCTTCTTCGATTCAGGGCTCGAATACCCACAGACCTACGAGTACATCGCCGACCTCGCCGACGCATGGAACCTCAATCTCGAAGTGCACCGAGCCGACCCACCCCTGCTGACCGTCCTCGCGGACTCCGGCGAATGGGATCACCACCTGCCCACACGAGCGACGACGCGAGCGCTCCGCGACATTCTCATCGGAGCACCCTCACGCGCGGCACATCAGACTCACGGATCGGGCGAGATCTGGGGTGTACGTGCCGACGAATCAGCGAAAGGGACCGGACGCTGGTCGATGTACTACAACGCTCTCCGCGTCCGAGTTACCGAAGAATGCGTCGACTGCTGCACCACAGCAGCGCAGCAGCGACTCACACATGGCGGCGCCCTCGACCGAGCCGATGGCACACACGTTTTCGGGCCGGTCTGGGACTGGAGTAGCGAGGACATCTGGTCGCACATCGCCGCGCACGACCTTCCCGTCAACCCCGTCTACGACAAGCTCCGCCGCCTCGGCACGCCCGAGCAGCATCTACGGGTCTCACACATCCTTGACGGAGCGTTCCTCGAGCGCGGCCGCATCACCAGACTCAGACGCGGATGGCCGGCGCTTTTCGAAGAGCTAGCACGAGTCCTCCCTCGGATCCGTGAATTCGTCTGACCTCGAACCACATACGATCGAAGACAGGCCTGTCTTCAGCAGTATTGGGCTGCGCCCAAACAGTTTTCACCTGTCGAGAGGGAAGCTCCACGAATCCCTCAGCGATTTAGTTGTAATGGACCTCGACACCGGAGGCCGCCAGCGTCGCATAAACCAGGGCGTGCGTCGCAAAAACATTCGCTCGATCCACGTCCTTTTCGATCGCGTTGTCCGATAGTTCGGAGTAGTGCAAAGCTCGGATAGCCCACGTCGTCGAATCCTTGACTGTAGCCATGAGATTGCGCTCCTAAAATTGGTGGGTTCGTGTTGACCCGCTAAACCTTTCACACATGTGCAGCCGTCCGCGACCCCAGTTTGCAACTAGGCGTTGCCCTCTCACTACGGAGACAAAAACAGCAGCAGGTCGCCACCTCGACCAATCTCGTGGGGAATCTTCCCTCACAAGATCAGGACCGCCGATTGTGCTGCGGTCTAGGTCGGTGTGGCGACCTGCTGCTCGTCGCACATTCGAGATTAGCCGAGGGCTACGACACACCGATCAGAAAGGGTGCGACGGCGGGCTGCTTTCTCACGCTTTTGCGGCGCAGCGACGAGTCCCGATGTAGACGGACCCGGGGGTACACGTGGTGTGCGTTTTTTAGGCCGAGCTGTCGTGCGCGGGATTCTGTTCGGACGTTTGGGGTGCATTCGCGGCGGCCGTGTTTTCTGCCGGCGCCGACGAGGATCGCTTACTCGACGCTGCGGCCTTCTTCTTTTTCGGTGCGCTGTATCCCATAGCGGCGAGTTCCTTGACGGTCCACCCGCCCGCGAGCGCGCGTTCATGGGCGAGGCGGATCGTGTCCTCTGCCTCAACCCGTGCCGCGTCGATGGCAGCAAGCTCAGCTTCCGCCTCGCCGATGGCACCGACGAGAGCGACTCTCGTTGCAATCGCCTCCTGCGCCAACGATTCTGCGGCCTTGCGTGCTGTCTCCAGCGCCTTCTTGTGGCTTGACGGCGTTGTCGCGGTCATGGCAGTGGTATCTCCTTCACTCGAGGTTGTGCTCGCATCAATCTCAGCGGTGCTCTGTTGAGGTTCTCCGCTGTCGTTACGCAAATCGTAGTGGCCTGCGGCTGTGCTGTCGGGTGCGCCGTCCGTCACTGTCATCCCCTCCCACTGTGAGTGAGCGCAGACGCCGCTGCAGGCCCCCACTGAATCAATAGCGTCGTCAGCGCCGCCGGGATCAGGGCGGCGGCCCCGACACCACTGAGCGTCGAAACACTGCGACCTGGCCGCTCGGCCCGGCAGTTACTCACAGTGGAAGATAGGTCCGTCATCAGAGGAACCTGGCCGGGATCATGTCCGAACGGACTGCGCTGATCTGCACCAATTGACCGGTCTGAGGTGCCTCGATCATCTTGCCCTCGCCGAGATAGATCGCGACATGATTGGCGCCGTCAGCCTGCCAATTCCCGAACAGCAGGTCACCCGGCTGTGCCTGGCTCATCGGAATCTGGTGTCCGGCGCGGAACTGCTCCTGCGACGTCCGAGGCAGCACCTTGGTTCCGCCGCTTCCGATGAAGTACGCGAAGCGGCTCAGTCCGGAGCAGTCGTAACCGGCGATCGGGCCGCCCGTTCCATCACCCATCGACGGACCGGTCAACAAACCGCCGCCCCACTGGTAGGGAAGCCCGAGTGCCCGCATCGCAGCTTCGATGACAGCGCGAGCGAACTCAACATTGCGAGGAAGGTTGGGATCGAACTTCAGATCCGGCACCGCCGACGGTGCGAACAGGCCTGTGAGCGAGGGTATCCCGGCAGCGTTAGATGGTTGTGCGCTGAACACGGAGGGCAGAAGCGCAGGCCCTCCGGCAGGTGTCGTGTCATTTGCCGATGCGTCTTCGACAGCGGATCCGTTCGGCGCCGAGCCGGCCGGCGGAACCGAGTCCGGTCCGGGAGCAGGAAGGGCGACGTCGGGGATCAGAGCCTGTGCCTGCGGCGGGAGGATCTCTTGTATCTGCGCCGCAGCGTCTTTCAGTTCCGGGGGTAGCGCACTTTCCGCCTCGGACTGCCACGCAGGAGGAATCTGCTCCTGCAGCTGCGTCAGGGCAGTTGTTGCCTGGTCCAGGTACGGCTGCGGATCTGGAATGAACTGGGAGGCAGCCGGTGCCTGTTCCTCGACTACCGAGGTGATGGTGTCGGTGATGACTGGCTCTACGCCAGCTCCCTGCGCTGCCGATGCGCCGGCTACTGCGACGCCGACGATGAGTGATGCGATGTCCATGATGTCTTCCTTTACCGGATGTTGGTGCGGCCGAGGGGAACAACTGTCTCGATGACCGCGGGGACTTTCAGTGCGATCCGGACAGTAGAGACGGACCTGGACAGCTCAGGTGCCTGCAAGCAATCGACGAACATAAGACCAAGGTCAACGACCTTCCCTGGCGAGCGCTCCGACGGCTCTTTTTCTTTCACCCGAGTAACTCGTACCCGAGCCGGAGGTCCTCGTCGGAGACAACGATGAGGTCATCGTCGTGTGTGCGCACCAGCCATTGCCCACACGAGAGCGGTATCCAGTGCCCCTCGGAATAGACGGCAGCGAATGCACCGACGTCGACGAATCGCGCGTAAGTGAGAGAGCCGAGTTGCTCCCACACATCAGGGTCATCGGCGAGAGACACCAACCGGTATGCACCAATCGCCTTGTCGGGAGTCGAGAGATCCTTCCACGCGAATTCCGTGAGTTCGTCGAGCGTGGTGTTACCGGGAATCGCATGAATCGAGTGAGACACAGGAGCCTTCACCCCATCAACGGCACCTAGTGGCCGAATTTCAGTGATGCTCATGGAGTCCCTCCCTCGGATTCTCGAGGCCACGTCTGCGCCCTCACTGCAGCGCAATTCGAGCAGTAGTTCTCGTCGACGGAATGTGTCCACCCTGGCTCGATCGCGGATCTCACGACACTGCACGATGACAAGTAGTTCGCCGGAACTTCTCGAGTAGTTCCACACGCATCACAGTTCACGGTGATCGACATCGTCAATTGTCAACTCCCGGATTCACCAGATCTCCGCCAGTTGCCCCCACTGTCATGGTCTCTGGCTCCGGAGCAATGATGGTGACAGGAACTGCGCCGCGGATCCGCTCCTCAAATCTCAGGCAGAGCCGCGCGTACACCACCAACCCTGTTTCCGAGTTCGTCATAGTGCCACTGATCCACCGTTCGTCGATCCCGTCGATGATCTGTCTCAACGTCGGCCGACGTTCCCATTCTGCTTCGCGGGCGTACCGGTTGATCGCCGCGGCAATACGTTTAGGTTCGACGCCATGTCCGTAGATGCACACCGGTATCGCTGGATGAAAGTCGGGTGGAACGAGGAACCACTCTCTGAAAAGCCCGCGCAGCCTGCCCAGTGGGGTAATGGTGATTCGCACTCCGTAGTAGTGCTCACTGAAATTCTCGGGGCCGACTGGACTGAGGACATGCGTGCCCAGTTTCGCCTGACTCGTAGCGTGTCTTCCATGCTTAGCGATTTTCTCGACCACTTTCCCTCACTTCCGTTCTCTCACTTGCCTCGAAGCGGCCGGCGCAGTCTTCGAGGTCTGCAATCGTCTGCCACGCGTGCTCCCAATCCCCACCTTCGTGAGGGTCCAGTACTTCCACGGCGTTTCGTAGGGCTAGTGCAGCGACACTGAACGCTGACACTGCGGTACGGGCAACCGGCGAGTTGACGAGATCCCTGTACGGGATGTTCTGTCGCAGACGGCACCGGCGGCACAGGCGTCCGGCGATATCCGAGTCCAGCCCATCGTGGTACCAGTCCGGCGTGACGCACCGGCAGTGCGTCTTCACTTCTTCTGTAACGGCTGGCAGGGAGTTCGGGCAGGGTTTGTTGGTTCCGCCGCCGCCGGCCGGGTAGCGCTCGTGAATCGTGTTGTGAGACCCATTCAGTCCGAAGCAGATCGGGCACCGTGTTACCGCCTTCGCATTCGTCTCCTCTTCCGCAGGTTCGGCAGGGGCGGAACCATCTGAACCGCCGACATTGTCGGCGGTTGCCGTACCGATATCGGGACGCGCCTTGGCGGGTTCGGTTGCCAGGAACCGGGCGAGCAGACTGTGGGCGGCTTCTCGGCTGGCGATGTTGCCGTACTGAAGCGCGCAATTCGACACCTGTCGTATCTCTTCCGCCTCTTCAGTGGTGATGCGCCGGTGACCGTTGAGCTGTAGCCAGTAGAAGACAGCTTTCCCTGCTGCCAGGAAGAACTCGTCGGGCTCTGAGCCGTAGGGGACACCTTCACTGGCTTCGATCGCGACTCTTCCGATGTCGATCGCGAGTTCGTCTGCGGCTGTGAGGTTATCGGCGTCGAAACCTGTTGCCGGTTCCGCTGCCGGGGTGAGGGATCCGTTGCCGTGCTGGTGCGCGGTGGCGTCGGATGGGGTGGCAGTCATCTGTGGTGTCCCCTTTCGATGTGGGCCTTGTTCGTTCGCCTCACGTCAGCGGCAGCTGTCACCTTGTGGGTGTGTGGATGCAGCGACGTCGAGGAGTTCGACACGGCCGTGGTTGTGGTGCTGTGAAGGATCGCGAGCGTGGCACGGATATCGCGGGCTGCGGCGGCGAGGTGGGTGGTGATGTCCTGATTGTCGGCTTCGGCGGCGAGGAACAGTTCCAGCGCTTCTGGGTACGTTCTCGGGCCGGTGTAGAGCCCTCGGAGTTCTTCGCGTGCATCAGCTATCCCGGCGAGGGCATCGTCGAGGGCCGCGAGCATTGCTCGGAGTCGCCGTTCGGCCGGGTCGGGGAAAACTTGTGCGGCGCGGTATGTCTGAGTCATGAGCGGGATTCTCCTGTCGTGTCATGTCGCGTTTCGAGGACCGTTCGTACGTGTCAGGGGGCGGAATCGGTCCCGGGGGGTATGCCGATCGGTGGGCGGGAGGACCGCGACGATGTGGCTCTCTACCGACCGCCGGCGGCTCACTTGGATGTCTCCGGCGATCAGCTCGCGCATCCGATCTGCGATGTCGCTGTCGTCTTCGTAACCGCTGCAGAAGATTCTGTCGTCCGGGCCGCGTACGCCGCGCTCGGTGTCGAGGATCGTGTAGTACGGGACCCTGCGGAGGTTGAAGGGGCTGGTAAGGATCGCGAACCTGCCATCGCCGGATGTTGCTCGCACCCTCCACCATCGCCGGGACTCCGCGAATTGCACGCGGTGCCCCATTTCGAGCGCGGTTGCAGCGACCGAGAGTGATGAGCAGGGTGCGATTCGGTCGCCAACACTCGATTCATTGCTCACGACTGCGCCTCAGAGGACGTAGTGGGTAGGACATCAGGTGGAAGGGCGGCGAGTGCGGCGTGGATCTGTGCGGCGCGTTGGAGGGTGCCGCGGATGCCTTCGGGGTACGCAAATCCACGGGCGTCAAACGGGTCGGGTTGCAACGCAAGGATGGACACGCGCTCGGCGAGCGCGGCGTGCTCACTGCAGGTAAGGGATTTGAAGCGGCCCGGCGCCGGAATATCCCGCAGGGCGGATTCGAGGTGCAGCCAGGTTTCTTGGTTCGAATCCGCGGCGCCCTGTGTGTCTGTGCTGTCGATGCTCGTCATGGCTGAATTCCTTTTTTCCGAGAGGTTGGGATCGTTTCGTGACGGAGATTTCGAGATTGAAGCCGAACAACATCGAGAGTCCGTAAAAGTCGAATGCAGGACACCCGTTGCGCCTTGGGTTCAGGCGATAGGACCGGTGGTGAAGGTCAGGATCTCGGACAAACGGCCGGAGAACACGAGGTAGATGATGATTCCCAGTGCTACCGCACTGACCAGAACCGGGATGAAGGAGCCGAGTCGGATCTCCCCGGTCGACGGCTCCACTGATGCCGTTGCCGACGGCCACGCCGACTGTGATCAACGCGAAGAAGCCGAGAAAGTAGAGCCAGGCGCCGGTCACCACGCCTCCCGTGAGTGCGGCGCCTGCGGCGAAACCTATCGTCGCGATTGCCCGACTGAGGCGGGTTCGTCGTCTGCTTTCAAGGATTTCGTTCGACAAGCGGATGTGATCATCACCATCGGTAGAACTCATCTACTTCTCCTCATTTCTGTGCGCAGGCGGTGCGCGCCGCGCCGGCATCGGCGGAAGTGATCATCAGGTGATATTTCGCGGCCACGGTGAGATATTTGATGGCGTAGTCACAGTGGAATGCAGCGTTGGGGGGAAGCCAGGTGTCGAGGCCTTGATCTGACTTCGATTGGTTTGCTTTGCCTTGGGAGGCAAGCAAGTTGACGTCCGTGTCGTTGGCGAAGTTCACCCTTTGCTGCGGAGTCCAATTCGCTGCCCCCGCATCCCAGGCTCTCGAAAGTGCCACGACATGGTCGATCTGAATAGCCGAAGGATTGGACGTGGAGAACGCGATATCGGTTCCGGTGTACGGGTCGTGAAGCGTGCCGGCGATGACTTTGCAGTCGCGCGTTCCGGGTTTGAATGCGACATCTACAAGTTGAAGTTTCAGGACGTCATTGCGTGTTATCTCTAGCGCCGCATCAGGATGAAGGCACGGTAGGCACGGCGTGTCGGTCG